>JBBEBV010000209.1:0-3914 GCA_040882165.1 Bacteroidota bacterium | reverse complement strand
CCGAGGGTCGGGTGGGCATGCATCGTGCGGTGGATTTCCTCATTCGTTGTTTCGAGGGCACGGGCCAGTACAAGCTCCGCGATCATTTCCGTCGCCTCTGAGCCGATGATGTGAGCCCCGAGCAGCTCGCCGTACTTTGCATCGAACACCAGCTTGACCATTCCTTCCGTTTCACCGATTGCCATGGCTTTGCCGAGTGGGCGGAACGGGAACCTGCCGACCTTCACCGCGCGGCCGGCGGCAATGGCAGCTTCTTCCGTCAATCCCACGCTGGCAACCTGCGGCTGACAATACGTGCAGCTCGGAATATTGTCGCGGTCAAAACCATGGTGCGCTTTGCCCGCCAAGTGTTCGGCTGCAACGATACCCTGCTGGGATGCGGTGTGTGCCAGCCAAGGCGCGCCGGCGACATCACCGATGGCGTAGATGGAATCGACGTTCGATTTACCGAAATTGTTCACCACGATTGCCCCGCGATCGACTTTGACACCGACGGCTTCGAGTCCGATGTTCTCCACATTCCCCTGCACGCCAATCGCCATCAAAGCGACATCCCCCCGCAACTCCTTTGCCCCTTCCTTGCCCGACACCTTGATAACGACATCATTCCCAACCGTCACCGACTCGACTTTCGTATTTGTGAGAATTTCGATCCCCTGCTTCTTCAGGCTGGATTCAAGAATTTTCGTAATTTCTTTGTCTTCCTTTGGCAGTACGGATGGCATCATTTCAACGACGGTGACCTTCGTCCCAAACGCATTGTAAAAATAGGCGAACTCGATGCCGATTGCACCGCCGCCGATGACAAGCATGCTCTTCGGCTGTTCGGGAAGCGTCATGGCCTCGGTGCTGGTGATGACCTTCTTCCGGTCGATCACGACACCCGGGAGAGTCCTGGGGCGGCCTCCTGTGCCCAACACTGTAAACTTCGTCTTAATCGTATCCGTAACCTTCCCCTCTTTACTGACTTCCACCGACGTTTTGCCGGTGAGTTTGGCGGTCCCGTAGATGATTTCGATCTTGTTCTTCTTCATGAGGTATTCGACCCCTTTCGAAATCCGGTCGGCGACCCCCCTGCTTCGTTTGATGATCTTCGCAAAATCGTAATTCAGGTCTTTATAGCTGATGCCATACTCGTCGGCCCGTTTAAACGTTTGATACAATTCCGCACTCTTCAGCAGCGCCTTGGAAGGAATGCACCCCCAGTTGAGGCAAATGCCTCCAAGACGGTCACGTTCCACCAGTACAACCTTCATGCCCAACTGCGCGGCGCGGATAGCCGACACATAGCCGCCCGGTCCACCGCCGATGACCGTTACATCAAATTGTTTTTCAGCCATGGAATTCCTCCCTGATGGTATCCGGCCGACCCATGCCGGGCATAAATTTCGTGATTCGTCTCACTGCTCAGAAAATGCCGGGGCAATATAGGTATAAAGGCAAAAAAAGGCAACCAACGTGCTTGTCTCCCCCTTTCCCGGAGTGCTCTGAAGACCGGGAGAGCGGAGAAAATTGATTTGATTCTTTTTCTCTTTTACAGTACCATGATGTCAAAATTTTTCGGATGGCTGAACAGAAACAGCGCGTCATTGTTTCCAACCGTAAAGCCCGTCATGAGTATCACATCCTTGATACGGTGGAAGCCGGCATTGTGTTGAAAGGGACGGAGGTCAAGTCTCTGCGAAAAGGGAATGCCAATTTGCAGGATGGGTACGCATTGGTGAAAAACGGTGAGATCTGGTTGCTGGGAATGCATATCAGCCCCTATGAACACGGGACAGTCAACAACCACGATCCCGTCCGGACGCGGAAACTGCTGCTCCAAAAGAAAGAGATCCGGAAACTGTTGGCCAAAGTGCAGGAGAAGGGATTGACGCTGGTCCCCCTTTCCGTCTACTTTAAAGGGCCACACGCCAAAGTCGAGCTGGCCATCGCACAGGGGAAAAAGAGCTTCGATAAACGGGCCTCCGAGAAGGAACGGGATGCCCGGCGCGAAATATCTCAACGACTCAAGAGGAGCATCACCTAGAAATTGTTCCCTTCCCTCAACGAACAGATGGACGTCATCAAGCGGGGCGTCTCGGAGATCATCCCTGAAGAGGATCTCATACGCAAGCTTGAACGCTCCATCAAAACCAACCAACCGATCCGTGCAAAGCTCGGTTGCGATCCGAGCCGTCCCGACCTCCATCTCGGTCACTCCGTCGTTTTACGAAAACTTCGACAGTTTCAGGATCTGGGGCACCAGGCCATTCTGATCATCGGCGACTTCACCGGCATGATCGGCGATCCTTCGGGGAAGAGTAAAACCCGTCCGTCGTTGACCATCGAGGAAACGCGCCGGAACGGGCAATCGTACTTCGAACAAGCGACCAAGATTCTCTCCACGAACGTCCGGATGGAATACAATTCGGAATGGCTCGGGAAAATGAGCTTCGCCGACGTTGTCGTCCTCGCCAGCAAATACACCGTAGCTCGCATGCTGGAGCGCGACGATTTCACGGATCGCTACAAGGCCGGTGAGCCGATCAGCGTGCATGAGTTACTCTACCCCCTCGCGCAGGCCATGGATTCCGTTGCGATCAAGGCGGATATCGAGTTAGGCGGAACGGATCAGAAATTCAACCTGCTGGTGGGGCGCGATATCCAGCGCGAGTATGGATTGGAACCACAATCGATTCTCACCATGCCGATTCTCGTCGGGACGGACGGAACGGACAAAATGAGCAAGTCGCTCGACAACTTTATCGGCATCAGCGAATCCCCAAAGGACATCTACGGAAAAACCCTGCGCATCCCCGATTCGCTCATCTATACCTATTTCGAACTCGCGTCCGACGTCCCGAACCGCGAACTGGCAGAAATCAGGCAGCAACTGGCGGATAAGAGCGTCAACCCGCGTGATATTAAGAGGAGACTTGCCAGGGACCTGGTGAGACTCTACTATAATGTCGAAACAGCAGCGAAGGCGGAAGAGGAATTCGATCGCATCTTTATCCAGAAGGAGATGCCGGACGAGGTTTTGGAATACCGGCTCAACCTTCAAAACGGTGAATCGACCGTCCTGAACGCCCTGACAGCAACCCAGCTCGCCGCGTCGAAGGGCGAGGCTCGGAGGCTCATCGAACAGGGAGGCGTCTCCATCGATGGCGTGAAGGTGACCGATGTGAACGCACCCCTGCCATCCAAGAACGAGTTTGTTCTGAAAGTCGGCAAACGAAAGTTTCTCAAAATCATCCGACAATAATTTCCACGCATCCTTAACAAGGGAGATGAGGCATTGTTCGTTCCAGCCAAAATGTTTTTCACCAAGGGCGTCGGTCGCCACAAGGATTACCTTCAATCATTCGAGCTTGCACTGCGGGATGCCGGCATCGAGAAGTGCAATATCGTCACCGTATCGAGCATCTACCCGCCCGGATGCAAACGGATATCCAAAGAGGAAGGCCTGAAGCTGTTGCAGCCGGGAGCGATCACCTTTTGTGTGATGGCCCGCAATGCGACGAACGAACCGAACCGGCTCATCGCTGCATCCATCGGTGTTGCCCAACCGGCCGACCCGGGCCAATACGGCTACCTTTCGGAGCATCATCCTTTCGGAGAGACGGATGAGCGCGCGGGAGATTACTCGGAGGATCTTGCGGCGACGATGCTGGCGACAACGCTGGGGGTGGAGTTCGACCACAATACTGCGTGGGATGAGCGGGAGAAGATCTACAAGATGTCCGGTAAAATCGTCCGCACCTTCAACGTGACTCAGTCCGCGGAAGGGGATAAGAACGGACTCTGGACAACAGTGATCGCATCGGCGGTGTTGTTTCCCTAAAGAAGTTCAAAGTTCAAAGTTCAAAGTCTAAGGTATTTTCCTAGTTGAGGATCGCTTACGCGATCCGCCGGAGGCTTAATGATGAAGC
>JBBEBV010000208.1:16974-25238 GCA_040882165.1 Bacteroidota bacterium | reverse complement strand
ACAGTTCAAGAAACTTGACAATCAATCCGATTTCTTCTAACTTGAGCCCCGACCATCACGTCGGGGTTTTTCATTTTTTCAGGAGCCTGTCGTGAAATCTGCCATTTTCGTTTTGACGGTATGTTTCTCCGGATCTTTCGTTTTTGGGCAGACCGTTGCGAAGTACGGCGGGGAGTTCATGGCAAACGGTGCGGGGGGGAGAGCGCTGGGACTTGGAGGAGCGTATGTTGCGCTCGCCCATGACGCCACAGCGGGCTACTGGAACCCCGGCGCCCTTTCCCGCATCCAATATCCCGAAGTCATCGTGATGCACGATGAACGATTCGGGAACCTGGTCAACTATGATTTTGCCTCGGTGGCGATCCCATATGGTGCCGACGTGAGCCTGGGAGTGAGCATGTTGCGGCTGGGAGTAGATGGCATTCCTGATACTAGGAATGCATGGATCGACAACAACGGAAACGGGATTTTTGATCAGGTCGACCGGCTCGATTATGATAAGATCACCTACTTCAATGCCGCTGATTGGGCGTTGTATTTCACCTATGCCAAACAATCCACCCCCGAGTTTTCCTACGGTGCAAACGTGAAGCTTATTCGCCGGGACCTTGCGGAACACTCTGCAACCGGGATCGGGTTCGATGTCGGTATTCTCTACTCCCCCTTCACGAATTTCACCCTCGGCCTGAACGCGCAGGATATCACTACCACGCTCGTTGCCTGGAGCACCGGACGGACCGAATTAATCACCCCCACACTCAAACTTGGCTCCGCGTATCTTATCGAGTTCCTGGGAGGGACGTTTGCCCCTACGGTCGATGTGGACCTTCGTTTTGAAAACCGAGCATTTGCTTCCGTCGCTCATGTTGGACCCGTAAGCATCGACCCGCATGTAGGGCTGGAGTTCGATTTCAAAAACACCGTAGCCCTTCGCGTGGGGTACAACGATCTCGACCAGATCAGCCTGGGGGCGGGTCTCCACCTTCGCAAGCTGGACATCGACTATTCGTTCGTTCAGTTTAACAGTGTGGTGGATAATTTGGGGAAGACGCACCGGATTTCGCTCCGGTTTATCCTGGAGGATGAGCAGTATGCGCGAACGGCGGGGAAGTAAAACCGTCGTTTCAGTACACGGAGATTTGTTGAAGAAAAAAAGCCCGCGGAATATCCCGCGGGCTTTTTCATTGAAGCACGTGGCTCGTTTGAACCGCATGCTATTTCGACGTCATCACGAACACGCCGTTCCACTCCGGCGGCGGCGGATTCAGTTGATACAGGCTGGCACGCTGCGCGTAAATTTCCGCGACGTTGCACGAGGCGTCAAGCGCTTTCGATTGTGTAAAATAGGCGATCGCCTCTTCCCACTTGCGATCCCGGTACAGCTTTAATCCCTCTTCATACAACTCCAACGACTGTTTTTGCGTATCGGTCATCGGCATGCCGGTCGTGCCGAGAAGTTCCCAGACCTTTACAGGTTCTGTTTTCCCCTTGACCTGGATCAAGTCCAGCTCACGCACCATGACCTTCTCCTTCACTTGCTGGTACGTCATGTCGCTGATCATGATATCGGAACCATATTGCTTGTTGGCCCCCTCGAGGCGCGAGGCCAGGTTCACACTGTCGCCAATCACCGTATAATCGAACCGGTCCTTTCCCCCCATGTTCCCGACGATGACGACGCCGGTATTGACGCCGCAACGGACCTCAAGCGGGGGTTTCCCCTCTTTCTTCCATTTGGGACGGAGGACGGCAAGCCGTTTCTGCATTTCAAGCGCTGCAAGGCATGTACGGAGCGCATGGTCCTTTTGGGGTATGGGAGCGCCCCAAAAAGCCATGATGGCATCCCCTTCGTACTTATCGAGCGTTCCCTCATGCTTGAGCACGATGGTAGTCATCTCGTCGAGATACTCGTTCAACAATTCAACGAGTCCCTCGGGCTTGTTGGAGAACACCTCCGAAATCGAGGTAAATCCGGCAATATCCGAGAAGAAGATTGTCAACTCCCGCCGGTCGCCCCCCAGCTTGGCCTTATCGGGATTGGTGACCAGTTCATTCACCACCGCGGCGCTGATATAATGACTGAAGACATTCTTAATGAGTGCCTTCTGCTGCCGCTCCGCGAGGTACTGGTACACGGCGGTCCCGAAATAGGCAAGAACCACGGCGAGGCTCGGGTTGACAATATTGATCAAGGTATTGTTATTGGTGAATGAGAGAAGTCCGATTTCGAAAATTCCAAAGACGATCAAGAGTACAAGCACCACGGCACCAATCTCGAGGAATGCAACATAACGGATCTTGATCTGCTTGATCTTCAGGATGCCGAGAAAGGAAATCACCGAGAGAAAGATAATGAGAATAATTTCAACGGTACGATCTGCGCGCACGATGTAGCTGCCGTCGAGCACGTTCTGAATCGCCGTGGCGTGAATCTCCACGCCGTTCATCGACACGCTGCCGTCGGGATTGGGGATCGGCACCGCATGGATGTCCCGTTCTTCTGCCATCGTGGACCCGATCAGCACAATCTTGTCCTTCAACAATCCCATGGTGCTTTCGTCAAACATGTTGATCTCTTCTTCCAACTCAATCTCGTCGCTGGTCTGGAACGTCTCATCATCGATAACCTCGGAGAACGGGATGTAACGGAACGTCTTATTTGGCCCGTAGTAGCTCATCATGAAGGAAACATTGTCAATCATCGGTATCACCCGATCCTTCAGATAGAAATGTTTGTCATCGTACGCGACGACAGCCGAATCGGAGAGGCCAAGGGCGACATTGAGTGTGGCGAAGGAGAACGTGGGGGTCAGGTAGTCCCCGATGTACATCATCGGCAAGTACCGACGGACTACATCATCGCGATCCTTGCCCGCGATGCTGACAATTCCGACCCGGCGACCGGGCCTGTAAAAGGCGTTGTCGTACGTCCGTTCCGTTGAGCGGAGAAAGTAGCGCCCCCCGCCGGTGGCGTCTTCCGCTTTGACCGCGAGAATAATGTTGTCGTATTCAGAGAGCACGCTGTCCAGCATGGCGTCGGAAGCGCTATCGCGCAGCGACGTCAGCGTAATATCGATCGCGATCGCCCGCACACCGGATTTTTGAAGATTACCTATCAGGTGAGCGTAATAGGAGCGTGGGAAGGGGAAGGACTCGGGGAGCGCCTTGCTGTCGGTCTCGTCGATCCCGACGATCACGACGTCTCCCTGAGCCTTGACGTCCTTCAACTGTCCGCTCGCCCTCAGCCGCTCATGGCGGAGCTGGGACCGGTAATCGATGGTCAGGTAATCGATCTTCTTGACAAAATCGATCTCAAAAAGAAAATCCTGGGTGAGAAGAACAACCAACACACCGATCCCCAGGCCGATCGCAATCTTGTTGAGAAGAGGGAGGACGTTTTTCTTAAACGAGTATGAAGCCATTCAGACCCCCGAGGGTGTATTTGGAATCGCTGTCCAAAACATAAAAAGTCCACCAAGAACACAAAGAAACGCCCGGGAAAAAACTCCCCCGAGATTCCTTATGACACGTGCGTTCTTGGTGGACAATCGATTTTTTATGAAAGCATCAGAAATTGAAACGGTATGTCAAACTCGCGATGGAATCGTCATCCGTTCCGGCGTTTTGGATAAAGTCATAGGTCAGCACGAGGGCATGGTTGTTGGTGATCGAGTAATCCGCCCCAGCCTGCAGCAACGTCCTGTTCAGGTCACCGAACGAGGAGCTGATGCTTGTGAGCAACCGGAGCCGATCCTCCATCATCCTGTATTGAACATTCAGCCCGGCGGTGGAAAGGTTGAATTCCTGAAACTGGAGGACGGATTGACCGGGCGTAATCAGAGAGGCCGCCAGGAGTGCGCTTTCCGTCAGGTTCGTATTGAAACTGATCGTGGTCTGGAGGGGAATAGCGAAGATCGTCGTCAGCGATCCGTAGTAGCTGTTGTTTTTCTGATCAAGCTTGTTGAAGGTGTTGTCCGTCTTGTCGGAGATATTCATGCCAAGTGAAAGATTCTGCCGCGCACCCGCTGTAAAATCGTAGTTGACCTGGATATTGATCCTGTTCGTCTTATCGTCGGCCACAAAAAGCCGCTGGAGCGAGTCGTTCGGATTTGCATCGCTCTTGCGCGTGTTGACGCCGTATCCGAGCGTAAACGAGGGGAGGCCGGTCCCCGGGTATACCGTTATCGAGCTATTGAGATTGGAGTACTCCGTGGTAGCGACTTTTGTCTCCGCAGTGTTGTCCTCACGCTTTTCGTACGAAAGACTTAACAACGCTCTATTGTTGAACATGCGGATTCGATCGGAGAGGACCATTCCATTGATATCCGATTGAAGGAATTCATTCCCGAACGACACATAGGCTGCGCCACGCTGGTAATACTGTGCGCGGATAAAGTTGTTCAGATAATTCAGGGTCAGGGTTCCCTCATAGGCAACGCCGGGCGCGCCGGTGCCGACGGGATTAATAGGAAAGAGATACTCATTGATCGTGATAAACGATTCACCGATGTCGGCAAGCTTCTTGATGTCATCGGATTGTTGCTTCCGGTCTTCCCGTTCCTCGGGCGTTAAGTCGGGATCGTTCACGCCGGCAAGTTCGTCATAGTCTGCCTGTGTAAAACTCCCGTCTGAAATATCCCTGTTGGTCAACCCGAGTGAAGCTTGCCCCTCCAACCTGAAGCGTTGATTGTCAAAGGCGATGACCATGTCGGATCCCACAACGAGGTTCTCCTGCGGCTTGATGCCGTACTTGATGGAGCCGACCTTGTCTTTCGATTTCATATACGTGAAGCCCCACTGAAAATTTTCGCCGCTGCCGAAGCTCGGACGCACGGCAATGAAATCACGATTGAACGTTCCGGGTTGAAAAAGGGCGTACTTGAACCCGGAGATCTGGGCGCTATTCTCCGGGCGGGCATCCAGGCCCGATGAATCGACAAAGGTCGTATCCCCGAGAACAATCCCCTCGAGATCGCGCAGTGTTTCACCGTACGATACGTCCATATTAAAAAACCCGAGCGCCAAATTTCCCGTGATACCACGGACGCGCTTGCCGCTCACGACATAACTTGGGAATTTTGGATAGGCATCACCCACCTGCAACCGCAGCCAACCGACGTCGCCGTACATGAGAAAACGGTTCTGCGGCTGCCGGTCCGCTTTTTCCTCGTTGGTGACCAGCATATTGCCGCCGAATCCGGCCGAACGATATGACCCGTTGAGCCGGAGCTGTCCGCGGATGAAGGTGTTGGTTTCCGCTGCAATATTCTCATTCCGGAACTCCGCCTGGCCATCAACGCCCGCGTGCAGTCTCGTTTCCTGTTCCGCGATGGCGCTTGCGGTTGAGAGGCTGAAGTTGGATTCCACCGTGTGATACAGGGCGCCGTTGTTGTCATACAGTTGAATGCGGAGGAACTGGACGCCGAGACCCAACCGCGCGCTGAAATTTGCCGGTGAAAATAAAATAACGTCGTCCGAGAACACGGCCTGGGCGGTCACATCGACGCCGTTCAAAAAGAGTTTCGTAGCCCCTCTGTTGACATTATCGGATGTATAGAAGAGCGATACGGCGACCACAAGATCTTCCAGCGCGACTATTTCCCCCTGCTCCGGACTCAGGAGCCTTACCTCAAAGTTCTTCGGATCGACGGAACGAACGTCGGCCTTGAGGGGCGAGGTATCGGGATTCTGAAGCGGGAGTGTCTCCGTCCGGTCTCCGGCTAAAAAGACCTCCACGTAGTACTCGATGTACGGAGGGAGGATATATTGCGGCGGGATCGTCAGGGTTGCGCTGCTGCCGGCCAGCAACATCTCCTGTTCGCGAAATTCGGTTTCACCGAACCCGCGGTACTTGAATAGGACGCGCTCCACGCCGGAGCTTGGCGTGAACTCCACGCCCACAGGAAGTTGCTGGTTCTGGTTTGCCAAAGGGACGCTTACCCGCACGATCACGGAACTCACCTGCGCGAGCGCCGTGCCGGCGAGGACACAGAAGCACAAAAAACCAACAAGTGGTTGAAGACGGGTCATGTGAAGATCTCCCTCGAAGTTGAATGGACGTTGGAAAGGTCGGCGCGAGTACGAAACAAGAATATCCGCTCTGGAAGAGCCACAATAACAAAAAGCGGCAGGTTCGTGCAAAACCTGCCGCCAATGTATAAAAAGCTAGTGCGAGAAGCAACCGTCCGAAATCACCGGCTCACTCCTCATAGGAGATCTCAAGGAACTTCTGAGTTCCACTGGGGTCCGTCAGCGGGATGCGGATGGTGATAATCCGGGGTGTAATGGGAAGCGTATAGGGATTTGCTTCCGGGTCCGCCTCGGGGAAGGTATAGGTGACTCCGTCACTGCCCGCCATCGAGAAATAGTATTCAAAGGTCTTGGAGGATCCAGCCTTGATATCTCCTGCGGGAACCGTGCCGGAAACGTTCTGGCCGCTCAGGGTCATGACAAGGGATTTATAGGTTGCGTCTCCCTGAATCCGGTAGAACAGAGTAACGGAGGAAATGACGACCGGTGGATTGGCAAGGGCTACGCGAAGGCTGGCAGCCTGGCCCGACCGTAACGATTCTGAAAGGGATGAATTCAACGAAAACCTTGGACCTTGAGCCGGACGTTGGGATTGCGTTCCCGACGTGTCCTTCTGTGTCCCGCCCCCTTGGTCGACATCCTGATCCCCTCCCTGGTTCTGGTCGGAGTTTGGATTGTTTTGGTTGAGATCGTTTGCCGAGGCATTCCCGGTCTGGCATTGCCCGGTGCTGTCAATGGTCCCTTTCTGTCCGGCCCCCACTGTTGTTTGACAGTTGGTAACCGTGCTCTGAAAATCTGCCACGCCGGTTATAATAGTGATATCCGCTTCGTTGTTGCCTGGCTCGAAGCCTGTGCCCCCTTCGGTTCCACGAATAGAAGCGACCGAGATGGGGGAGGTGAACCGGAATTGTTCCGACTCCTGCTTACGGATATTGAACACCGCCCTGCCCCGCTCAATGATCACGTTGCGGTTCAGAATTTGCCGCCCCTCGACCTCGCCCTGGATGGTGAGCACCGATTTTGGACGCACCGCAACCTTCGACTCGTCAGAGAACTTGATCATGGCGAAAGATTTTTCGCCGGTGCGCACTTCGTGGCCCGACTTCAGTTCGGAGAGGGTAACAGCCTTGGCCCAGCCGGTGGTCGGCGTACGTTTTTCAACGTTGCTCACCACCTTGATAATATATGCGCTAATAGCCTTCTTGTCCTGTTGGAAGTTCCAGGCAGGGGCGGTGAGCAAGGCTGCTCCCGCTACGATGGCGACCAGCGCGAACGATCGATGGTTCATAACGAAATCCTCCGTCAAAATTGTTATTCAACTCTGGCTTTAAGGGTCAACCCGCGTCGGGCTGCATCCTGCAATCTTGTTAAGACATCGGTGATATCGATCCTGCGCGGTCCCTGTCCTTCGTCCAGATAAATGGGATTGCTGGCGGAGAGCGCGAGGGTATAGCCCGATGAAGAAAGATTGGCAAAGGTGGAAGAGACCGGGTCGCCAATGGTGTTCAGCATTCCCAGCAGGCTGAGGTACCCGGGATCGTTCGACGAAACCGTGAAGGAGTGGAGGGTGCTCCGGCGGGTCTGGCGTTGGCCGCCCCCGCCGATGATCTGCACTTCAATCCCCCACGAGTATTTGCGTCCGACCTGCAACGGGCGGCGAGAATTCGGCCCCGGATAGATATAAGAGACCGTGCCCGACCCGCGCGATGTGAACGGGGCTTCCATGACCAGCAAGCCGCCGGCTCGTGTGGCATCCTCGGCCGATTGGCCCGGGTTGGAGTGTTCATACACGAACAGTTTTCCGGTCTCGCCGGCATCGAACTGGAAGGAGATATTGTTTGTCGTGTTCAATATTTCCCCGTTCGCCGGTGAAACCAGGTTCATGGAGATTTCCGTCACCGAGGCAGACGTAATTTCAATAACATGCTGGGCGGTTGCAAGGACTGCTCCCGTGCGTGCATCGTTGAGCGTGAAGTCGAGTGAATACCGCCCCGCAGGAATGGTCCCGACTCCTTGAGTGACTTTTTCTGCAAGATCATCGATACATCCCTGGTTCTCGGTGGAAGTGCTGATGCCGATTCCCCGCGTTCCGGTAAAATCACTTGCTGTCAGGCTTCGGCTCGTTCCCTGAAGCGAGAACGCGCGTGTCGTTGCCGATGCGATCGTGGCATTGCATCGCCCGACCCCCTGGACGCCGGCGCCGTTCACCGCGACGGAAAGCGTCACTTCAGCGC
>JBBEBV010000208.1:0-16874 GCA_040882165.1 Bacteroidota bacterium | reverse complement strand
CCGACCCCCTGGACGCCGGCGCCGTTCACCGCGACGGAAAGCGTCACTTCAGCGCCTGCCGGACCCGTGATGAGCAGACTTTGACCCGAGACGGGTTTCAGTTTCTGATCTTTCCCCAGGTAATCAGAGATCGACGCAGTCCCGATCGCCGGGAACTGTGGTGTTATTGAATATTGGGCAAGCAGAACATTCGTTGCGACAACGCCAAGAAGCAAGGCGAGCAACAATACGTTCAACGCTGATCCCCCAACGCGTAAACGTTGATTCATGATGACTTCCTCCTAAGTATAGAATGTGAGGAAAACTACGGAGACTGACGACGGATAGAGGTGATTATAGTCACACAGGTGAGAGTCAAAATCTAACGATGTCATTATACAGAACGAACGCCATAAAAACAAGCAACAAGACAAAACCGATTTGCTGAACGGCAATCTTCACTTTGTTCGGTATTTCACGGCGAAACGCCCCTTCATACAACAAAAACATGATGTGTCCGCCATCTAAGGCCGGAAAAGGAAAGAGGTTAATGAGGGCCAGATTCATGCTGAGTAAGGCCATAAACCCCAAAAAACTGACGATCCCCACCTCAGCAGACCGGGTCGCCATCTGTGCAATCATGAGCGGTCCGGCTACGGATTTGGAGAATGACACATTGCCAGTAAAAATCTGCCAGATACTTTTGAGATTCAACCAGCTCATCTCCCACACATCGCTGATCCCCTCCGGCAAGGCAGCGAAGAACGAATATCGGACGTTTTCAACCGGGCCGCTATACATTGCGCCGAGCCCGATGCCGATCCGTCCCTCGTCCGTCGGTGTGAGGACGGCTTCCCGGATTTCCTCCCCCCGCTTCCAGGTGATGCTCATTTCTTTTCCGGCGTGGCGTTTGACGTACTCAGGAACGGAACTGTAACTGACACGCTCTCCGTTCACCGTCAGGAGAATATCCTGAGGTTGCAAGCCGGCGAGGTCTGCCGGTTTGCCCGCCTCAACCGAAGTAATCACGGTGGCAAGACCCTGCGGGAAAATGCCGAACCGCTCCTCAAGGATTTTCATGGAGAGCGAATGGGGAACAAAGAAGGAAAGTGGTTCTCCGTTTCGTACGACGGCGATGGTGACATCGCCCGAGAGAATTTCGGTATAGATCGTTCCCTCCACATCCTCCCAATTTTGGACAGATTTTCCGTTGATCGCGGAAATTGAATCTCCGATTTTTATGCCGGATTCTTCTGCAGGGCTACCTGCTGCAACAAGTCCGACCTCGGTCACCGGTCGAACGTTCTTCCCCTGGTAAAAGATGATGCCCCAGAAAATCGCAATGGCAAGCAGCACATTCATGGCCACACCGCCGACCATCACGATCAGGCGCTGCCAGATCGGTTTGGAGCGAAATTCCCACGGCTGGGGTTCGCTGTTCAGAAATTCCGTGTCCAAGCTCTCGTCAACCATGCCGGCAATTTTCACATAGCCGCCAATGGGAATCCATGAAATACAGTAATCGGTATCGCCGATCTTTTTCCCGAACGCCCTCGGCGGGAATCCGATGCTGAACCTGTCGACGCGGATCCCGAACATTCTTGCGGCGAGGAAATGCCCAAGCTCATGAATCAGCACGAGAATACCGATGGTGACGATGAAATAAAATGCCGTTGTCAAAAATGCCATAACCTCTTAGTACCTTTCTTCGTTCCCGATACAATCCAGGAACAGGTGTGAATTAAACGAGGGTGCGGGTAAATGCCCGCGCCTGTTCGTCCGCCTCTATAATGTGCTGTATTTCGGGGGAGGGGCGAACCCGGTGATGGTTCAATGCCCCTTCCAGCATTTCCGGTATCCGGTCAAAGGAAATCTTCCGTTCAAGAAACGCACCGACCGCTGTTTCGTTGGCGGCATTCAGTGCGGCGGGGGCGGTACCCCCCAACGCCAGAGCATGATACGCCAAAGGCAGGCAGGGAAATTTTTCCTTGTCCGGTTCGAAAAACGTCATCGACTGCAGTTTGGGGAAACTGACCCTCGCCCCGTTCATCGGCGACCGGTCGGGGTAGGTCAGGGCGTATTGAATCGGGATTTTCATATCCGGCAACCCCAACTGTGCCTTGATCGAACCATCCACAAACTCCACCATGGAATGAATAACGGACTGGGGATGGATGACGACATCGATCCTGTTTGCCGGGAGCCCGAACAGCCAATGGGCTTCGATCACCTCCAACCCTTTGTTCATCAGCGTTGCCGAATCGACTGTGATCTTTTTCCCCATGTTCCAGTTGGGATGTGCAAGAGCTTGTTCCACTGTGATCGAGGAAAACGCTTCCCTTGGCGTATGGAGAAAGGGTCCCCCGGAGGCGGTCAGGATCAGCTTTGCGATGCGCAGGGGGTCTTCCCCGAGCAGGCACTGCAGGATGGCGCTGTGTTCGCTGTCGATCGGGATCAAGCGGACGCCATATTCTTTCACCAGGCCGGTAATCAGTTCACCCGCCGCCACCAGGGTTTCCTTGTTTGCCAGAGCGACCTGCTTACGGTGCCGGATTGCCGAGATCGTGGGTTTCAATCCCGCAAACCCGACCAATGAACTGATAACGGTATCAACATCATCCCGGGTCACAATCTCCTCCAGGCCTTCTTCCCCGGAGAGGACCTCGACCGAGCCATTCACGAATTTTCTTATGACCGAGGCGTTGCGCTCATCCCCGACGACCACCCCTTTGGGCTTAAACTCGTTGATCTGCCGCTGAAGGAGATCGATGTTTTTGTTCGCGGTAAGATAGGTGACGCGAAAACGGTCGGGAAAGTTCTTTATGACATCAAGACTGCTTTGCCCGATGGATCCTGTAGCCCCAAGGATGGCGATATGTTGTACGGCGGAACTCATCAGGGTAGTTTGAAAAGGTAAGCAAATAAGCGAGGCATGTCAAGAAAACCGGAACCGTTGCACCGGTGGGTGGTGTTGGTGATATCGGAATCCGTCATGATTTGATACGAGTCGGTTTTTTGATATATTGCCCCTGACTTGGTTGCGAAAGGAACATGGGAACAAGAACACGATGGTTGATGACCGTCCTCCTCGCTGCGACAAGCTTGACGTCCGTCGTCGCGCAGGATCGGGATACCGCAGGGCGTTTGAGACTGGCGCAGGGATTTGAACAGTCCGGGGAATGGGAGCGGGCCGTCTCCCTGTACGAGCAATTGCTTGCAGGCGATCCGCAGAACTACGTCCTGTTCGACGGCTTGCGTCGGGCTTATACACAATTGAAGCACTATGACAAAGCGATCAACCTGGTGCAGCAACGGCTCGTTGTTCAGAAGGGGGACATCAATCTCCTTGCAATTCTTGGCGGGCTCTACTTCCAATCCGGCAAACAAAATCAGGCAGATTCGCTCTGGCAACTGGTGATCGAGGGAGAACCCGGGAACCCGATCCGGTACCGGTTGATTGCAAATCAAATGATCGAACACCGGCAGTACGAAAAGGCCATCCGCATCTATCTTGCCGCGCGCAGCGCAACGCAGAACCAGGAACACTTTATGGAAGAGCTTGCCATGCTCTTCAACGCTTTGCAACAGTATGAAGCGGCGACGACGGAGTATGTCCGGATGCTCCGGTCGAGACCGCAGCAGTTGGGGTACGTGCAGGCTCGGATCAGCTCGTTCAGCGGGAAGGAGGAGGGGAGAAAAGCGGCCATGAAGGTTGTCCGGGCTGAAGTGGAACAAACGCCCGACGAAATCCCTTTCCATTCGCTCCTGGCATGGCTTTGTATGGACGGAAAAGATTTCGAGTCGGCTTTGAACGAGTACCGCATCATCGATCACCTGAGCAAGGCGAACGGCGCCGAGTTGTTAGCGTTTGGTCAACGCGCCATGCAGGAACGCGCTTACCACGCCTCCGCGAAAGCGTTCCGGGAGGTGATTGACCAGCATCCAACCCAGTCTATCGTGCCGTACGCACGCCTTGGGTTTGCGCGGGCAATTGAGGAGTTGAGCATGAGCCTGGATACGACCTCATGGTCCATGAATACGGGAGGGGCTCCCGCACTCCGGACCCCTGCTCCCGGTCCCGTTGCTGAAGCGCGACCGACCTTTCAAAGCGCTCTTGGTCTTTTCGAGGCTTTGGCGGAAGATTACCCCCGAACCGAGGTCGGGATGCAGGCGTTGTTCAGGATTGGGGTCATCCAGTACGACCGTTTTTTTGATCTCGACGCGGCGGTGACGGCGTTCGAGAGGGTCCGCGCGATGCCGTATAACGCGAACCTGGTTTTCGAAGCCGTGACCCACCTTGCAGAAGTGCATACCGCGCGCAACAACCTCTCGCAAGCACGAATTGCCTACGGTTCGCTTCTTCCAGGGGCGGAAGGACCAAAGCGGGAACAAATCCAGTTTCGGCTTGCAGAGCTCGATTACTTTGATGCGAATATCGATTCGGCTCTCGCGCGGCTCGGGTCGATCACCACCAACGTTTCAACCGATCTTGCCAACGATGCCCTGCAGCTTCTTTATTTCATCCAGGAAAACAGGGCGACCGCCCCCGCTGCATTGGGAGAGTTTGCAAAAGCCGATCTGCTGACCCGCCAACGCAAGTATTCCGAGGCACAAGGACGGTTGCAGGAGATTCTGCGTGTTTTCCCGTCCGCATTGCTTGTAGACGACGCGATGATGAAAATCGCCGAACTTCATGTCATTCTCCAGAGATTTCCAGATGCGATCGCAGCGTTTCAAAGAATCACGAACGAGATGAACCCCAGCATTTTGTCTGAGAAAGCCCAACTGAGGATCGGGGAAGTGTATGAGTACAGGCTCAACGATCGCCAGCGCGCCATTGACTCGTATGAGCAAATTTTGACCCGGTACCCGACATCGCTGTACGCCGAGGAAGCCCGCAAGAGGATACGCCTGCTGCGGGGGGATGCAATTTAAGAAAAGGAAAAAAATGTTCACCGACCATACCATGGAAGATGGGGTGTCTCGAGACGGAAGAGGGGTTGGAAAGCGGTTTCGTGCAAGCCGCCTCCTTCTCTTGATACTTGTTACGGCTGCATGTGCCTCGGGTCAATCGAAGCTTCTTATCCCGATGGACCTCAAACAGAGCGATCATTTGAAGTCGTACGGTGTCGCGTTTTGGGTTCTGCAGCACAACGGGGAGGTCGACTGGTTGCTAAACTACCGTGGCGGCTCGTTCATGGCCGACTACAGCGAGGTGATCGCGCGTGAGTGCCGGATTCGCGGCGTTGCTTTTGAAACACTCAGTGGTGTAGAAGCCGCGGGCATCTTTGCCTCAGTGCAGAACGACGAAACCAATATGGATGTTGTACGACTGGAGAAAACGCCGAAGATCGCCGTGTACGTTCCACCGAACTTCAAGCCATGGGATGACGCGGTCACCCTGGCGCTGGAGTACGCAGAAATTCCTTACACCAAGGTGTGGGATGAAGAGGTGGTCTCCGGAAAGCTCTCGGAATATGACTGGCTGCACCTTCACCATGAAGATTTTACCGGACAGTACGGAAAATTCTATGCCAACTATCGCCATGCACAATGGTATATCGAGCAGCAGGTGTTGTATGAAAAAGAGGCGGCGCGGCTGGGATTCAGGAAGGTCTCCGACCTGAAGAAATCGGTTGTCCGTTCGATCAAGGAGTACCTCGGCAGCGGCGGGTTTATGTTTGCCATGTGCTCGGCGACGGACAGTTACGATATTGCTCTCGCCGCGGAACAGGTCGATATCTGCGATGTCATGTTCGACGGCGATCCACCCGATCCGGACGCACAGAAGAAACTCGACTTCAGCAGGACACTTGCCTTCGAAAATTTTGTGCTCGACATGAACCCCCTGCGGTATGAATACTCGGATATCGACATCCCCCAGAGCGATCCGCCGCCCATCCGCGATCAAAACACCGACTATTTCACGCTCTTTGAATTCTCCGCGAAGTACGATCCTGTCCCCACCATGTTATCGCAGAACCATGTCTCCATCGTCAAGGGATTCATGGGGCAAACGACGGCATTCCGCAAGAGCCTGTTGAAACGGACGATCGTGGTCCTTGCACAGCGCGAAGGGACGGAGGAAGTCAAATACGTTCATGGCAACTTCGGGCGAGGGACGTTTACCTGGTATGGAGGGCATGATCCGGAGGACTATCAGCATGCCGTCGGCGATCCGCCGACCGACCTGAACCTGCACAAGAATTCACCCGGGTACCGGTTGATCCTGAACAACGTGCTCTTCCCCGCCGCGAAGAAAAAACAGCAAAAGACCTGACAGTTTTTCTCCCCCTTTTCACGCGGGGTGATTCTTCCCCGGCACCGTTGTCATTGGAACACATTCTTCCCCACATCACACTCCGAACACCGCTCTTCCACGCAGTAGAACTTGTACAGTTGGATCACTCCCTGCTGGAGCCCCACCCCCTCCAGCTTCAGTCGTCCTTTGAGCAACTGCTTTTCCATAAGTCGTGTCAGCGAGTTTTCCGTCAGCGGAGGGAAGGTTTCATACAATCGTAACGCCTGTTCCCTCGCCGTCTTGTCTTTGAACGTTCGAGCATAGAGCAGCGCCACGGGGACCAAGGCGTTGATAATCATATCATTGATCCGCTCCGATCCCAACGGCTTGATCAGTTTCCGGCTCGCCTCATGGAAGCTGTAGTGGTGCGACCAGAAAACAGGAGGTTGTACCGCGAGCATGGTCCGAAGTGTTTCGCGAAGGATGGTCATGTCGTTCGAGGATTTGATCGATTGGATGGCCTTACGGAAGAAATCTTCGGAGAGAAATTTCTGCAGGAGGGCACTTGCGGCTGCAAGCCGCAGTGTCGGGAAATTTGTCGGACGCGTGGGGAAGAACTGCCAATCGCCTGCGTGGAACACCGGGCCGCGGAACAAGGGACGAAGTTCCTTCCACCTCCTGATCAGCAGCCGTGCGAATTCTTTTGATTCCTTCTCGCGCAACGATCCGATTTTCGGGAGCAAACCGCCGGCGCCATAGAGAAGCGCTTGAAGAGAAATCGGGTCGTCTTCAATTTTTAAGTTCCTCGCTGCTGCCAGTGTCACGCTTCTGGCAAGCCGGATGAACGGATCCCGGTTTTTGCTGAATCCCAGGGCTTCCATCAATCCTTCGTACAGTGTCTGCTCCCAGATCAGACGCTCGGAAAGGTCTTTGGCGGTTGGTTCGGCAACGGGAGGTGGAATGTCCTCAAGGTTTCCCTGCGTCGGCAATGCTACGTAGAACCAGGCCGGCTCCCGGGCGGCAACCATGCGTACGTAGGCGAGCTCTTTGATCCGTTCTTCGAAACGGCGAAGCTTCAGCTCAAGGCGCTCGACGGAAAGTCTGCGTAACCAGCCGGAGAGAAGTTCAGCGGAAACCACGTCGTTGACCCCATGACACCGGATCTTTTCAGACGTTCGCGCGCGCTCGTCGAGGATGGTTTTTTGCCACAGGAGTCGGATCGATTGGGAAAGAAACGGCTCGAGCACGAGAAGCGGAATACTTCGGCCGCTCTGCACAAGAATCTGTTCCTGCATCCGGTCGGCTTCGAGGACCACGTGCAAGACGACTTTGTTGTAGCGCGGGTCATCCTGGTGCCGGTGTTGCAGCCATTCGAAGGCGTTCCGGTGGATTTCGACATCGCCGCAATAGGTGACCGGGCCGATTTTTATTTTTGCGTTGAGAAAATCGGGACCACCGTCGAGATTAAGCAATCCGACGTTGAGGACGTGGACCGGGCGGTTATCGGCGGTCCGGAGCTTTGACCGATGAAGGTACAGGTTGCTCCAGATATGGCGAAGGAAGCGCTCGTGGATGTTCAGGGCGCGCTTCCCGGCCCGTTTTGAAGGTTGGATTGATGATGAATGAACTGTTGGCATGACGGAATCCCCTCCTCGATCGTTCTGCTCTTCCGCTCTACAAGATTAACTGAAGAACTGCTCCTGATATCGTTGCATTTGAGTGCGCAGTTTGGCCGCTTCTTTCCGGGCAGCCGCGGCATAATTTTTGGTGCTTGATGCGTACAGGATGCTCCGGCCTGCGTTGATCACCGCAAGTTCCCCATTTTTATCGCACCCATACCGCACCGCCGACTTCAAGTCGCCTCCCTGCTTCCCGACACCGGGGATCAGCAGGGGCATGGCGGGCACCAGAGCCCGAATCGGCTTCAGCTCGTCCGGGTGTGTTGCTCCGACGACCAGGCCAAGGTTCATTTTTTTGTTCCACTTCGTCACTGTTTGGACCACCTTTTCATACAATGGTCTTCCCCCCACCGTCAGCCGCTGAAAGTCCTTGGACCCCTCGTTCGAAGTGAGGGCCAGGACAAAGGCACACCGGTCTGCATCTTGGATGAAGGGCTCCACCGAATCGAATCCCATGTAGGGATGAACGGTGACGGCATCAAATCCAAAATCATAGTAAAGGGCTTGCGCGTACTGTTCGGCGGTGTTGCCAATATCTCCCCGTTTTCCATCGCCGATGGTAATGATGGAAGGGGGAATGGATCGGAGCGTTTCATCGGTCACGCGCCATCCGTCGTTCCCAAGAGCTTCATAGAACGCCAAATTGAGTTTATAAGCGCACGCCAGATCGCTTGTGGCATCGATGATGGCCCGGTTGAACTCAAGCACGGCATCCGCCGTTCGGGGAAGGTGTGATGGAAGTAGTTGTCGATCACTATCCAACCCGATACAGAGAAGGGACCGGTGTTTTCGCTGAACCGTCTGGAGTTTTTTCTGAAAGGTCATAATCAGATTGAAAAAGAAATCGATTGTCGCAGTTATTTAAAGTTTTTCCACATCATCGACTCCACGGGTTTCACCGTGCGCTTGTTGTATTTGGCGCCCCGCTTCTTGTTGTACAGCACCTCCACCTCCCCGGATACTTCAAAATAAATAAGCTGGCCGATCGGCATGCCCGCGTAGATGCGGACGGGCTGCCGGACGGAAATCTCAAGGGTCCATGTATTGCAGAACCCGATATCTCCCTTGCCTGCCGTGGCATGGATGTCGATGCCGAGCCGGCCGATACTGCTCTTCCCCTCAAGGAACGGAACGTGTTTATGGGTCTCCGTGTATTCCTGCGTCACACCAAGGTAAAGCTTGCTTGGGACAAGGATCAATCCCTCACCGGGGATCTTGAAGTAGTGTATCCTGTTATGCTTTTTGCAGTCGAGAATCTCCTCGTCGTACATCGCGAACCATTCGGCCAGGTGGACATCGTAACTGTTTGACCCAAGAAACGACCGGCGGAACGGTTTGATCACAATGGAACCGCTTTTCATTTCCTCGAGGATCTTTCTATCCGAGAGAATCATGCCATTCCTTTATAAAATTGAAGAGTATTACACGAACATCAGGACATACGCCAGTTCACCCAAAAGCATCAGAAAGACCATCAGGGAGACGATCACAAATGTCCGGTCGCGCTCCATCGAAAACCCCACGATTGCAAACACCACGCGCAGGAACGGAGTACTGATCAGGAGAATGACCCCTGCAGACAACAACTGCGGGCTCACGGTGGCGGATGGGAAGAACCATGTTCCGATCAAGCCCGCGAGGAACAACATGACACTTCCCCAGACTCCCGTCCGGAGCGCGCGGGAGGCAAGAAATTCTACAGGCAGCAGGGGACGCGACGGTATCGGCTGTTCAGGCATCATCGGGAAATGAACTGGACCGCGACGAACAGCAAAAAAAGCGCAAAGAACATCGTGAGCGCCTTGCTTTGTATCGTTCGGCTGATACGGATTCCCAGGAACGACCCGCACAGAACTCCCAGTGCCGTCGGGGCTGCCACAAGGGGATTCATGTGGCCATTCGCAAAGTAAATAAATGCACTGGCAGCGGCGGTGACACCGATCATAAAATTGCTTGTAGCTGTTGCTGCTTTCATGGGTATGCCGCCGAGCAATGTCATCGCCGGCACCTTGAAGATCCCTCCCCCCACTCCGAGGAGCCCCGAGATATTTCCGGCTGCAAGAGAAACCCCCATGATGACGGGCATCCGGCGGACACCGTACGGAACGATCTGCCCGGTGGCACCGTCGGTGTATTCGGCCCTCAGCACCCCCTCATGCGCGACATCGCCCCGGGGGGATTGCCGGGTTTTCCAGAACATGACACCCGAAACAGCGAACAATAACACGGCAAAAATCTCTCGCAACGTCTCTTCGCTGAGATAATTCGCCGTGATCCCACCCAACATTGCCCCGGCGACCGTGGCCGTCTCAAGCACCATACCGAGGCGAATGTTGACCATCCCGCGCTCAAGATTCATCACAGCCCCCGCACTGGAGGTCGCTATCACGGCCAGGATGCTTGTTGCAATCGCCTGATGCATGGGAAGCTCAAGCACGATCACGAGAAACGGGATGAGAAACACACCGCCGCCAAGACCCAACATGGCGCCGACAGTACCGGTGACGATACCGCCGCTGAACAACAACAGGGTCGTAAACAAGGTCATGAGAAAAATCGATGCTGGTGCAGGTGCGTGTGGAGAATAAGAAAAAGTATGGAGAGTTTCAATGAAGTTTTCCCGGCCACAGAGAGAAGGGAGCAGGAAAATGAAATTCGGTTGATCATGCCACGGGCGGATAACCAACCCGAAAGATACCAAACTCATACTTCTTATCGAAAAATACGAGGAACAAAGCTTTCCCATCGGCAACCCAGATCCCATTGAAGCCATCAAATAAGCCGCTCACGCGCTGTTCAACGTCAGGAGAGTAATCTCCGGTCGCACCAACCGGATCGGTGCGCCCACCATCCCGACTCCCACGTTCACGTACAACTGCTTTCCCTCTTCGACATAATGCCCCATGGCGTACTTAAACACGAGGTTCACCGGGTAGAAGCTCAACCCCAGAACCTCGCCCCCCACCTGTCCACCGTGGGTATGGCCCGCCAGCGTGAGGTCCATTCCCGCAGCCTTGGCGTGAGTAAAGAAGTCGGGGCGGTGTGTGAGGAGAATTTTGAACTTGTCCGGATGCAGGTCCCGGGTGGCGAGGTCGAGGCGCGCAAAGTTGCGGGTCCCGCGTCCCGCATCATCGATCCCGACAACGGCAAGGTGTTCACCGTTGATGGGAAGTGAGAGGTGGGTATTGTTCAGAACGCGGACGTTCTGACCGAGGAGGGCCGCGTGAACACGTTCCGCGGTCGCAAAATGATCGTGATTTCCCAGGCATCCCAGCACACCGTACTCGGCCTTCAGGTTCCCGATGGCCTTTACAAGCGGCTCAATCTCCGAATCGGAAGAGTCGACAAAATCTCCCGTAACGAATGTCACGTGAGGATGGAGAGAGTTCACGATCTCAAAAATTTCAAACATATCACGACCAGACATGAACGGTCCGGAGTGGAGATCGCTGACATGGGCAAGAGTTAACCCGCGCAGGGAGGCGGGGAGATTCTCAAAGAAGAGGGGCAACCGGACAATTTGATAGTCCCGGGCTGTTGCGAGAGATGCCAACAGAGGAGTTCCGACGGCTGCCGCGAGGATCCCGGCGCCACCAACCCGGAGAAACGTTCGTCTTCCTTCATTCACCGTTTCAGAAGGTGATGGAGCGTACGATGTGGAATCGGACCGGCTGATCCCTTTCAGCACGGCGATTGCGTGTCTAAAACCGAACACAAGGCCGCGTCGGAGGTCGTTGAAAAGCACCAGGAAAAACCCCGTCACAACTGAAGCGAAATAGAATGCCGAGGGAAGAACAATGAAAACCTGACCGAGGGGCGAGGTATGCCATCCCACCGATCGGGCTACAAATTGAAGAACAAACAAGAGGTTGCCCGCTATCAGTGTGATGAGCGCTGCCCGCTTCCAGAACGGGTGTCGATCTGCGGAAAAGCTTGCCCTGACCCAGCGTTGGCAAGTCCGGAAAAGGTAATACTGAAACCCTCCGAAAAGGGTCACCAGAATGGTGAAAAACAGGGCAAATTGTAAGAGTCGGCTCATCTACCGTTCTTTGCGGTTGGAGTAGAAGTTCATCAAAAGGCCGACCATGGCCATGTTTGCCATCAGCGCGGAACCCCCGTAACTCAGGAAGGGAAGAGGAATACCAATCACCGGCAGAATGCCCATGGACATGCCGATATTGATCAGCATGTGGGTTGCAAAGACTCCAACGATACCGATCGCTGCAGCGCTGGCGAATTTATTTTTTGAAAGGCCGGCCACATGGACGCCATGGAGCAGCAGGGCCGTGAAGCAGATCAGAACAAGAGAGGCTCCCGCGAACCCAAACTCCTCGCCCGGCACGCAGAAAATAAAATCGGTCCATTGCTCGGGAATAAAATTCAACTGTGTCTGTGTTCCCTGGAGATACCCCTTCCCGAAGACGCCGCCGGAACCGATAGCCACTTTCGATTGCACCACGTTGTATCCCGCCCCGCGCGGGTCGAGCTCCGAGTTCAAAAACGTGGCGATTCGTTTTTGTTGGTATGCGGGCATGCGGTCATACACGGTCTGAACCGAGAGAGCGACGGCAAGGGTTATGCCGAGCGCTACTGCCGCCGCGAAACGGTTCTCCCGTGTCCAGTACAACATTGCCCCTGCCAGCGCGAGCGTAAACAGGAGGGCGAACGTTCCGAACAATGCTCCCGCGGCGACGATGATCGGGGCAAAAATTGCAGCGAGGACGAAATTCGAAGCGCCTCCCCAATAGAGAATCGGGAGCAACATCGTGAAGAAGACGACGGACGTTCCCAAATCCGGTTGCATCAACACAAGGACGATGGGAACCAGAACAATGCCGGCGGCAATGACGAGATGGCGGACGTTCGACAGGGATGTGGTGGTTTTGGACAGGAATGCGGCGAGCGCAAGAATGGTCGCCACTTTCGCAAACTCGGACGGCTGCCCCCCGAGTCCCCCAATGCCAAACCAGCTTTTCGAACCCGACGTGGTTTTCCCGATGAGGAGCACAACAACGAGCAAGCCAAGCATGAGGATGTACGTGGGGAACGCGAGCCGTTGAAGGGTCTTGATCGGAAACAACGCCATAACGAGAAGAAGCACGAGGCCTCCGCCGGCCCAGATCAACTGGCGGTCAAAGATCGCCGCCGCGCCCGCATCGTACGTCGCGCTGTAAACAGAAACCAATCCCATTCCCACCAGCGCGAGGCAGAGGAAGAACGCTTTGAAATCGAAATATTCTTTGAGGTAATCGATCAAGGATTTTCCCGCAGGGTTTGGGTCACCGTCGCGACCGAATCGGCTTTCGGGGAAGCCGGGCGCGGAACGGGACGGCGGAGCTCGCGATACAGGTACTTTTCGACGACCATCCCGGCCAGTGGGGCGGCTTTCGATCCTCCGTAACCGGAGTTTTCCAACAAGACTGCGACTGCGATCGTGGGGTTCTCAAACGGGGCAAACCCGACATACCAAGCGTGGTCTTCGCCGTGAGGGTTCTCTGAAGTTCCCGTTTTCCCCGCAGACTCGATCCCCTTGACCCGGGCAAGGCTCGCTGTACCCCCCGGTTCCTGGACCACACGCCGCATTCCCTCGCGCAGTAAGGCAATCGTGGTTGGCGACAAGTTCATGGGGGTCTCTGCATGCGGCACCTCTTCCATGATATTTGTCCGCTTATTGTTCATGAACCGGACAGCATGGGGTTGGTGAAGCGTTCCGCCGTTTGCAAGAGCGGCCGCGTAGCGGGCCATTTGAAGCGGTGAAACGCCAAGTTCCCCCTGTCCGATCGCCAGGCTTACCAGATTCCCTTGCGTCCATTTCCCCTTGCCATAGCGCGTGTCGTAATAAGCCGTTGAAGGGAGAAGTCCGGTTGTTTCTTCCCCCGTGTCAATGCCGGTGGTTCTGCCGAAGCCGAACTTCAGGCCGTACTTCGTCCACGTGTCGAATCCGACTTTGAACATCAGCGTGTAAAAGAAAACGTTGCACGAACGCTGGATGGCCTCAACCACGTTCGTGGAGCCGTGCACGTGCAGGTCTTTCCAGACGCGGTTGCCGAAGCGGAATCCCCCCGTACAGTTGACCCTGAATTGTTCGTTGATGATTCCCTCTTCCAGCGCCGCGGCGGCGAGCACCATTTTGAAAGTTGAACCGGGAGGATACCGGGTCAGCGCCGCCCTGTTAAAGAGAGGCTTGTTGGGATCCATGTTGAGGCGTGCCCAGAGATCCGAAGGCGTTACGCCGCTCATGACCGACGGGTCGAAATCGGGTTTGCTCACCATTGCCAGGATGGATCCGTTGGCAGGATCCATGGCAACGAGCGCCCCGGTATAACCGTTCACGGTCATCAACGATTCGGCGAAGACCTGGAGTTCGACATCCATCCCGAGGATGAGATCGAATCCCTCCTTGGACTCGACATCCCTCATTCCCTCTTCAAAGCTTCCGATGACCTGTCCCCTGGAATTGACCGAGACGTACTCGAACCCCTTCTCGCCGCGCAGCGTAGGTTCGTACCGGGCTTCAAGTCCGGCGGTTCCGATGATATCCCCCTGACGGTAGTACGCGCTGACATGCGAAAGCTGTGCGTCGGAAATTTCCCGGCTGTAACCGAGCAGGTGTGGCGCTCGAGCCTTCGTCGGGTATGACCGTTTCGATTCCACCTGGTAGGTGATGCCGCTCAACAACGGAAGGTGCTCCTCGAGTGCAGCAAGCGATTGAAATGTAATATCGCGTTTCAGACGTGAGGGAAGATACGGAGAATAAGCCCGCGCCCGCGCGATCCGTTCTTCGATGGCGCGGGGCTCCATCTCGAGGAGGGAGGAGAGAAGCGGCATGGTCCGTTTGTCAAACTCCGATGGCACGATCATAACGGTGTACGACGGGCCGACGTCGACCACGAGCTTGCCGGTCCGGTCGTAAATGTAACCGCGGATCGGTTCCTTGATAAGGGCCCGGATGCTGTTCTCCTCCGACTTCTTATCCAGCTCACCGTGATACAGAAGCTGCAACTGGTACAGCCGCACCATCAGCACGGCGAAGATCAACAGGATCGCTCCCATGAGCGCATTCCGTCGTTGAGGAGTTCCGAATTGTTCGTCGTGGATCATAACGAGCAGTCCGTTGAAAAAGAAAAAAATGATCCACGAAGAACACGAAGATGCACTAAGGTTCTTTTCATTTGAGCAAGAATCATTTCTTCGTGTTCCTTCGTGAATTTCGTGGAAAAGAAAAACAAAGAGCTTCAAACGATCTGTCAGGAGGCAAATCCTTGCTTGCGGGCAAACGTGAACATCGGCAAGGCGCCGATTGCGGTCGTGTAGAGACTGGTCACGATCGTGTATTCCATCAGGGTGGGGATGGACATTCCCTCACTTCCCTGGAGGAAAATGCCAAAGTACGTTATGTTATGCACCGCCGAACAAAGCAAGATGATCAGCAGGAACCGGTACGATGAAAGTGTCTGTTCGGTATTATTCTCGTTATAGAAATAGCCGGCCGTGAACCCGGCGATGGTCTTGCTGAAAGCGGCCAGTCCAAGGAACTGCATGGTCAGCAGATCCTGCAGCAAGCCTGCGGCGAACCCCGCCACCGTCGCGTCGAGCTGGCCCCGCCGGATCGCGAAGTATACGATCCAGATCAGAAGCAGGTCCGGGAGGAATCCCTCGACCGACAGGAACGGAACGAACGTCGTTTGCAGGATCATCAAACCGACGGCTATGAGCGCAGAGCGGAGGTAGTATTCCATTCCTTGGGTAGCAATGTGGGGACGTGCAAAAAGTAGCGAGAAATGGAAGGAGAATCAAGGAAGCAGCAGAGCTTTTACTTCACGATAATCGGGTTTGATGAACAGGGACTGTTTCTGTTTTCTCATGGCCTCGGTCAGAGCAGGGGGCAGGGGAATCTGACGACCGAGTGCCCGTTGTACCACCTCCGGGAACTTCCCCGGGTGAGCAGTTGCCGCAACGATCACCGGCTTCGAAAAATCCGACGCGTAGATCCTCCGAGCTGCCCGTACTCCGACTGCGGTGTGAGGATCGAGCACCGTTCCGGTTCGCTCATACGTGGTTCGTATTTCGTCAAGGGTCTCTTCGTCCGTCGCGCTCTCCGCCTGGATGTCGTGGCGCATCGACTCGACGTGGCTCTTGTAAAGAAATTGCAGGCGCGCAAAGTTGCTCGGGTTCCCCACATCCATGGCGTTGGAATACGTTTGTATCGATGGTCGGGGAGTAAACGTCCCGGAAGCAAGGTACTCCGGAACCACATCGTTTGCGTTCGTGGCGGCAATGAAGCTTTCGATCGGGGTTCCCATCGCCCGCGCATACGCCGCCGCGGTCAGGTTCCCGAAATTACCGCTCGGTACCACGACGGTGGGGGAAGCCTGAATGCCGTGCACGTTTCGCAGCTGGGCAATGGCCCAAACATAATAAACAATCTGCGGAATCAATCTTCCGACATTGATGGAATTGGCCGTCGTAAGGTTCCTCGCTTCAACGACCTCGCGGTCGGCAAGTGCCTGCTTTACAAGACGCTGGCAATCATCGAATGTCCCTTCCACTTCCAGCGCATGGATATTCCCGCCGAGCGTCGTCATCTGCTGTTCCTGCAACTTGCTGATTTTCCCTGAAGGGTAGAGCACAAACACATCGACGTGCGGCACATTGTAAAATCCATGTGCCACCGCGCTGCCGGTATCCCCCGATGTCGCGACGACGATCGTGATGTGTCGTTGCTCCTTCTCCAGGAAATAGGAAAGCGCCTGAGCCATGAACCGCGCCCCGACGTCCTTGAACGCCAGTGTCGGGCCATGGAACAGTTCAAGGAGAAACAGATTCTCTTCGAGCTTTACCAACGGGATCGGAAAAGTCCATGCGCGCTCGATAAGTCCGGACAGGTCATGATCGGGGATCTCACCGGCGAAGAGGGAAATGATCCGTCGGCCAATGGCGTGAAGTGATTGCGAAGGAAGTGATTCGAGAAACGA
>JBBEBV010000207.1:0-3940 GCA_040882165.1 Bacteroidota bacterium | reverse complement strand
AGTTCATTTGCAGCCGCCTTACAACCCCGGATCAATGCGAGCCTGAACTTGTTCGGGAACTGGAAGGCAAAGGCATCGTACGGAACCACGACCCAGGGCATGGTGACCGTCACGAATGAAGATGACGTCATCCCGATCTTCATTCCATGGATCGTCATTCCAAGCAGTCTTGACCCGGAGCAGGCGACTCACTATGTGGTGGGAATCGATGGAAACCCGCTGGAGAAACTCTCTACAAGCGTGCAGGCCTATTATAAGAACTACAGCTCTCTTGTAACGTACAACCGTGATAAAATCGACAACCGGGACCCGGACTATATCAACTCCACGGGAGAATCGTATGGAGGAGAGGCTTTGGTCCGTCTCTCCCATTCCTTCTTTGATGTCTATGCCGCTTATACACTGACCTGGGTGAATGTGAATATTAACGGGTTTGAGTATGCCCCACGGTACGACAGGCGCCACACGGTGAACCTCCTGACCTCTTTCCACGTTGCGAGAGATTTCGATGTGTCGGTCCGCCTGGAGTTCGGGTCGGGACTCCCCTTTACTCAATCGGTCGGGTTTTACGACAAGCTCACGCTTCGCAACGGCTATCCCGATCCGTTTGTAACGGAGACGGGACAGCCGAGGACGCTCTACGGGGAGAAGAACGCCGCGCGACTTCCATCATACCACCGGCTCGACCTCAATGCCTCCTACAGGGTGAGCCTCTTCTCGTCAGTCAAAACGGCTGTCGGCATAAACCTGATCAACCTCTACAACCGGAAGAATATCTTCTATTTCGACCGGACGACGGGACAACGGTATAATATGCTTGGCTTCTTCCCTTCCGCTAATGTGACTATGGAGTTTTAGAGAAGTCGAGAAGGTTGAAGCGTTCCTTCCTCTGAGTGTAACCGGGGATGAAGGAAACCTTCATCTACGCAAACGTGATAAGGGGATTTTGGGAATGAATAAGCCTTTCAGAAAATGGATCCTTCTTGGCCTGACGTCGCTCCTCTTTCAGTCATGCGACGACTCGTTCAGTCCGAGCGGACCGGAGATACCGAGGATGGTGGTGTATTCCGTCCTGACGACGGAGTTCGATGTTCAATATGTGAGGGTGTACCGGAACTATATCCCAGACGAGAACAACCCCGAGAACAACATCGCGGACAGCCCTGTGAAAGACGCGTTGGTGACCATCAGCGACGGCACAACGACCTACGCCTTTCATGACACGCTGGTGGCCCGCGACGATACAAGCCGATACAAAGAACCAATCTTTGCATACGTTGCCAACGGGTTCCGGGCGAAGCCGGGGAGCGTCTATACGCTCAACGTCACATCACCGACCAGCGGGCACGTTACGGCAACGACAAGAGTACCGACGGCCAGTGTCTTGACGATACCGTATTTCTATCAATTGGATGCGCCGTATAACTACCCGAGCCTTATTCCCCAGGTCTCATTCTCACTTTCAAGCTATACCTCCGCCTACAAGGTAAAGTTCTACATTGAATACGAGGCCGATACGAACACCGGCCGGGAGATTTTCCGCCGCGAAGTGCCCGAGCGGCTGCTCGTGGTCAGTTGCTTTTTTGAGATCTATGATTACGTTTATCCAAAAATTACGCGGAGAACAAACCCCGCCAATGTCAACCTGGAATTCCGCGGGACGCAATATTTTAATTTCTTCTCCTACCGCCGGTCGGTGGAGCTGGTGAACGAGCGAAACCTCAATCCCTCCTTCCGCAAAGTGGTGTTCTACAATACGCAGTTCGACGAGAACTGGTACCGGTATTATATCTCTGCGCGATCTTTTCAGGACCGGTTCAGCGTACGTCTTGATGAGCCGGATTTCACCAACCTCCAAAACGGCATCGGCCTCTTTGCAAGCATGGCGGTCGATTCTCTGCATCACAACCTTCCTGCAGTTATTCTATGGCCCTTCGGCGGCACGCCACCGGGACCGTGCTGATTGCCTCTGTCACGTTGGAACATTTTTTTTAAATTCCAAAGGTGCGGCGAATCAGCGATTCGCCCTACATTATTGCTATTGTAGGAATGGCTCTCTACCTTTGCTCTGTATGCGAAAATCCAACATCACCGACCCGGAGCGTTTTGAGAACGAGGTGGAGCTCGACCGCTCCCTCCGCCCCTCGCGCCTTCAGGAGTTTGTCGGCCAGCAGAAAATCGTGGAGAACCTGAGGGTGTTCATCTCCGCAGCCCGGCAGCGCGGCGAATCGCTCGACCACGTCCTGTTCACCGGCCCTCCCGGACTCGGTAAAACCACCCTCGCCTTCATTGTCGCCAACGAAATGAACGTCGGCATGAAAGTGACTTCCGGTCCCGCACTGGAAAAGCCCGGGGATCTCGCCGGCATTCTCACGTCGCTTGCGCATGGCGAAGTCCTCTTCATCGATGAAATCCACCGGGTCCCTGTCAAGATCGAGGAGTATCTCTATTCGGCAATGGAGGAATTCCGGGTCGATATTATTATCGACAGCGGTCCGGGGGCCAAAACCATCCCGTTGAAACTCGAACCGTTCACGCTGGTCGGGGCAACAACGCGTGCAGGCTTGTTGAGCGCTCCGCTTCGCTCCCGATTCGGCATCACCAACCGGTTTGACTATTACGCAAGTCCGCTCCTCAAGCAGATCGTCGAACGCTCGGCCACACTGCTCGGCATTGAAGTCACGCCCGAGGCCTCCGACGAAATCGCAAAGCGGTCACGCGGCACGCCCCGCATTGCCAACCGGTTGTTGCGGCGCTGTCGCGACTTTGCGCAGGCGGAAGCGACACTGGCCCATCACAAAGGCGTGATCACCAGGGGTGTGGCACAATACTCTCTGAAGGCGCTCGAAGTGGATGAATACGGGCTGGATGAAATGGATAAGAGGATATTAAAGGTCATCCTGGAGAAGTACGACGGGGGACCGGTGGGATTAAGCACCCTTGCCGTTGCAGTCGGAGAAGAGCCGGGGACGATCGAGGAGGTGTACGAACCGTACCTGATTCAGGAAGGATTCCTGCAGCGAACGCCCCGGGGACGGGAAGCAACGCCGCTGGCATATAAGCATTTTGGAGTGGACAGGAAAGCGGGGAGGCAGGACGGGTTGTTTTAGGGCAAGGATCGCCATAGCATTCTTCCTCCTTTTTGCCTGCTCCTCTGCGGTTAATTCTTTCCCGTCCGGAACTTCCTCAGATATTTCAAAACCGACTTCATGTCTTTTGGCAGAGGGAGGGAAAACTTCAGACGCTCTCCCGACGATGGATGGAGAAACGAGAGTCCCGCCGCATGCAGAGCTGTCCGATTCAATAAGGGCCTCTCCTCTTCCACTCCCCTATACCCGGGCTTGACATGCGATAAAAAAAATCCCTCCCCCCCACCATATTTAAGATCCCCGAGAATGGGAGTTCCAATCGATTGCAGGTGGACGCGGATCTGGTGAGTCCGACCGGTTTTCGGTCGAGCCTCGATAAAAGCGTACCCTTTGAATTCTTCCAGGACTGTGTACTCCGTGAGGGCCTCTTTCCCCTCTTTTTCGTCAATCCGCATCGTCCCTTTCTGATGTCCGCTTTCCGAAAGAGGGGCATCGATCGTTCCTTCATTTTGGGAGGGCATTCCAAGAACAATCGCGTGATAGACTTCTTCGACCTCTCTTCCCTCGAATTGACGATGGAGGCTGGCGTGAGCCTCGGCCGTCTTGGCAAAGACGATGAGCCCGCTGGTCTCCCTGTCGATTCGATGGACGGTAAAGATCGCGCCAAGCTCCTCATGGATGATCGTATAGAGGTTTGGCAGGCTTTGGTTAAGACGGTCCGGCAGGACGAGGAGGTTTGAAGGTTTGTCGAGAACCATGAGAACCCCGTCCTCCTCCACAATCCCGACTCCTCTTGATTTGAGTAACCAGGTAAGTTTGCGTTTCATGTACCGGACAAAGTAAGGTTCGAT
>JBBEBV010000206.1:0-3945 GCA_040882165.1 Bacteroidota bacterium | reverse complement strand
ACCCCCGCTACGAAGGCGTCTCAGGCAACTGGGACGCCTTTTGCGTTTCCAGCTATTCGAGCGCAAGCAAAGAACTCCCGGGTGATGAACCCAGGCGCCCACGTTCGCATGTGGGCAGATGTTGAAAAGACTTACTCCGGAATCATCCCAATACTCGTGGGCGCGACTACTTCTTCGATCTTGAGTGTAAAATAGTACTTGACATACATAGAACTGCTATGTATATTAGCGCTACGTATAACCGCTCTTGAGCCGCGAACACCGTTCACTGCGTACGACCATGGAATTCAACAAGGACCTGATAGCTGCTTCCTCAACCCCCATTGTCCTGGCGATATTATCGGAAAAGGACAGCTACGGTTACGCCATCATTAAGCGAGTTCAGGAGTTGTCCGGAGGGCATATGGAGTGGACGGACGGGATGCTCTATCCCGTTCTGCATCGGCTCGAGCGGCTCGGCTACATCAAAGCGCGGTGGGAAGAGGCGGAGACCGGCCGGCGGCGCAAGTACTACCGGATCACCTCTCAAGGGAAGGCTCAGCTCGCGGAGGAACGGCGGCAATGGCACGCGGTGGACGCGACGTTGCGGGGAATTTGGAAGTCCATTTCTCATTTCCTTCCAATCATCTCCCCGGCGTTTGCCACACCCTCCCGCTCTGCCTGCGTGTTGGTAAGCACGCCGCCAGGGTACTCGCATTTCAACAAAGCATTGGTAACTGCATAGCATAGAATCAAAAGAGTAACCCACGAATCTTCACCAGAAGTGGTCTCAAAAACAGGTGGCAGCGTCATTGCGAGCGTTTTGTGCGAAGCAATCTATACAAAGCCAGGTTTATCTCGCTGTTAAGATTGCTTCGTCGTCCCGATATAAAACATCGGGACTCCTCGCAATGACTCTGTAGGGATTTTTGAGACCGCTTCTAATCCCTGTTCAATATGAAAAACAAAGCAGGTGTCATCGGTGGGTTTGTCTTCGGGCTAACCAGTTTTCTTTTGATGTTCAAACTGCTCTTCCTTGATAACATTCCACCCGAAGATGAGCTCGCTCCAGGAATGGTCGTTCTTGCTTCCATTCTCAATGGATTACTTTTTGGTTTTATAGGCCACCTCATACAGAAGTACTTAAAAACGGAGTCTGAATGACATCGAAATCCGGAAACACGGTATCACTCGAGGACCAAATCGGCCAATGGCGGAGCTACCTGCTGCGCCGGCAGGCAATCCACTCGGTTGACGTGGCAGAACTCGAAGACCACCTGCGCGAACAGGTCGACGCCCTGGTCAAAGCGGGACTCTCCACCGATGAAGCGTTCCTGGTGGCGGTGAAACGCATGGGCGCGCTCGACGCACTCTCACGGGAGTTTGCGCTCGAACACTCGGACCGCCTCTGGAAACAGCTCGTCGTTCTCCCTTCGGATGCCAAAGAGCAGGAAGGGGGATTGCGATCGGACGCTTTTGTCGTCTTCGCACTTGCGGTGATCGCTGGTGTGCTTGTCAAGCTGCCGGAATTTCTCGGGATGCCCATGCAGGAGAACGAGGGCTTCTATGCACGGAACGCGAGCCTTTTCGTTCTCCCCCTCCTGACCGGCTATTTCATTTGGAAGAGGCCGCTTGGCGCCGGCACGCTCCGCTGGCTGGCCGGGGCGTTTGCCGTGGCGGTCGTGTTCCCCAACGTCTACCCCTTCGTCTCTCCAGGCTCCACCGAGGTTCTGTCGGCGCTCCATCTTCCGATCGCGCTCTGGGTTGTCGTTGGTGTCGCGTACGCCGGTCGCCGTTGGAAGGAAGTCGCAGGACGCATGGATTTCATCCGGTTCTCCGGCGAACTGTTCATCTACTATGTGTTGATCGCGCTGGGGGGAGGGGTGTTTACCGGATTCCTGGTGATGATGTTCCAAACGATCGGCATAAACCCGGAGTGGTTCATTCAGTCGTGGCTGATCCCGTGCGGCGCCGCCGGGGCTGTCCTGGTCGCCTCCTGGCTGGTGGAGGCCAAGCAGAGCGTGATCGAAAACATGGCCCCCGTGCTGACGCGACTCTTCACCCCCATGTTTGCCATTCTTCTGGTCACATTCCTGCTGACACTGCTCGTGACCGGGCGCGGTGTCAACATGGAGCGTGAAATGCTCATCGCGTTTGATCTTCTTCTGGTCGTCGTTCTAGGTTTGCTCCTCTATTCCGTCTCCGCCCGTGACGCCCAACTGCCTCCCGGCGCTTTCGACGTGATGCAGGTGGTGCTGGTCGTGAGCGCCCTGTTGGCCGACGCGGTGGCGCTCTGGGCCATCTCTGCGCGCATCACGGAGTTCGGCTTCACCCCCAACCGGATGGCCGCCCTGGGTGTGAACATCATCCTCCTCGTCAATCTGGCGTGGTCCGCCGTTCTGTACATCCGCTTTCTCAGAGAACGGGGATCATTCACGGACCTCGAACGATGGCAGACGAATTATCTGCCGGTCTACGCGGTGTGGGCGGCGATCGTTGTGGTTGTGTTTCCGCCTCTGTTCGGGTACATCTGACATGCCATCCCATTCACATCCACATCGGCGCCTGTCCAAAGACAACATTCTACAACCGCTTGTGCGTTCGTACCGCGGAAGCAGGAAGGCTTTTATGAAAACTAAAATATTATCCGCAACCTTACTGACACTGGCGTTGTTCACCGCAGGCTACGCACAGTCGCCGGACAAGGCCAAACTCGACCAGTTTTTTGACCGGCTCGCCGAAAAGAATAAGGCGATGGGGAGCCTGACGATCGCCAAAGACAGCAATGCTCTTTACACCCGTGCCATCGGCTACAGCCAGATCAAAGGAACCGAAAAGATACCTTTGACTGCGGCGACCAGATTCCGGATCGGGTCGGTCACTAAAATGTTCACCGCCACGATGATCCTGCAGCTCGTCGAGGAAGGAAAATTGAAGCTGACCGACACGCTCGGGAAATTCTTTCCGCAGGTTGCGAACGCCCAGAAAATTACCATCGCGCAGATCCTTGCCCATCGCGGCGGTATCCATGACATATTCCTCGACAGGAATTTGCGACCCTCCTCGAAGACGAACCCGATAACGAAGGATGAATTGCTCACCCTTATCGCCAAGGGCAAGCCTGATTTCGAACCGGATACAAAGCATTCCTACAGCAATTCTGGCTATACTCTTTTAGGACTTATCCTTGAAAAGCTAACCGGCAAATCTTACGGGGAAGCCCTCCATGAAAGAATCACCTCAAAAATCGGACTCGAGGATACGTACAACGCGACCGGAAACATCGATGTGAACAAGAACGAGAGTCTTTCCTATCGGAACCTCGGCGGCAACTGGAAAGAGGAACCGGAAACCCATCCAAGCATTCTCTTCGGCGCGGGCTCGATTGTTTCGACACCGAGCGATCTGGTCAAATTCGTCCGGGCGCTGTTTGACCTGAAACTGATCTCGCAGGAGAGCCTCGCGTCGATGAAAACGATAAGGGACGGCTACGGGTTGGGGATAGAACCCTTCACGTTCGCCGGCAAGACCTTCTACGGACACACCGGCGGGGGCGACAATTATGGAGCGTGGCTGGCTTACCTGCCGGAAGAAAAACTGGCGGTGGCCTATACTACGAACGCGAAGGTTTACCCGGTCGTCAATATTGTGACCGGTGTTATCGGGATGTACTACAATCAACCGTTTCAAATTCCCGCCTTCGAATCAATCGCCGTTAGCCCGGAAGTTCTGGACAAATACGTTGGCGTCTATTCGAGCCCTGCAGCTCCCGTGAAATTTACAATCACCAGAGACGGTGCGACGCTTTACGCGCAGCCGACCGGCCAGGCTGCCGTCCCGCTCGAAGCGATGGCGCAGGATAGATTTAAAATCGATAATGGCACCCCTGCGGGCATCGTTATTGAATTCGGCGCCGCGAAAAACCAGATGACCATAAAGCGGGGCGGTGGGGAGAGGATTTTTACG
>JBBEBV010000205.1:9910-25440 GCA_040882165.1 Bacteroidota bacterium | reverse complement strand
CGAACAATGCCGAAGTGGCGGAATTGGCAGACGCGCTGGACTCAAAATCCAGTTTGGCTTACCCCAAGTGGGGGTTCGATTCCCCCCTTCGGCACTTTGCTTCTTTGGAGGATAGTACTGCACGAAGGATACTGTGTCTGTCTCTGTACGCGTGAAGTGCATGAGCCGCCGGCTCGCCTTTTCCGTATCCTTCATGGCATCCCTCGACTCCACATACCTCGTACTTCTTACCCTGATTGTTTCCTCAGCCTCCCCGGCCCAGATTTCTTCCCGTTTTCTCCCCAGTTCTGAGCCGCACGGGATGACGCTCCAGCTCACGCCCGTGGACACTTCCTACCGCCTCGACCACCGGCTGATCATCGAGGGAAGTGAGGAAGTGCTGCTTGATTCCCTGACCCGGCTGACCCCTTCTCACGAGTACGAGATCGACCGTCATCACGGTATTCTTTTTTTGAAACGATCCTTTCTCACCCGGCTCTTTTCCGACTCGTCGTCCCACATCTTGCTGGTCCGCTACCGAAACCTGCCGCTCAGTTTCCAAGAGAGATACTCGTTACGCGAAATCGTTTTGCGCCGGGATTCATCGGGTCGGGAGCGAGGCACGGTTCTCCAACCTCCTGCTGCGTCGTTTCGGGTTGATGATCTCTTCGGTCCCGGCCTTCAAAAAAGCGGATCTCTTGTGCGCGGATTCACGGTCGGGTCGAACAGGGACCTCACCCTGAATTCCGGTTTTAGAATGCAGCTTTCAGGATCCCTTTCGTCGAGCGTCGATATCGTTGCTGCCCTTACGGACGAAAATTCCCCCATCCAGCCGGAAGGGACCACGCAGACACTGCAGGAGGTTGATCAGGTCTTTGTCGAACTGACAAGTTCCCGTTATGCCGTCACGTTGGGTGATTTTCAATTGCAGGTTGGAGCCGCTGAGGGAGGGGAGTTCGGGAGACTGTTTCGTAAACTCCAGGGGGCTCGTGGTATTGCCCGGTTCGAGGGGTTTGGTTTCTTTGACGCGCGCGGAAGCGTGACGCTGACGGGCGCGACTTCACGTGGCAAGTTCACCACAAACCAGTTTCAGGGCCTTGAAGGGAACCAGGGACCTTACCGCCTCACCGGAAGGGAGGGTGATCGCAGGATTATCGTGCTTGCCGGAACGGAGCGCGTCTATGTGAACGGTGAACGGATGGCCCGGGGAGAGGTGCAGGATTACACGGTCGACTATGCGAGCGGTGAAGTGACTTTTACACCGCGGAGGCTGGTCACCAGTGCCTCACGTATCGTGGTCGACTTTGAATACAGCGACAGGCAGTTTCCCCGTAACCTTGTCGGGGCTTCAGTGGAATCGAATGCCTTTCAAGATCGCCTCCAGTTCAATTTCAGTATCGTACAGGAAGCAGATGATTCCGATGCGCCGATAGACTTTCCGCTCGATGACGCGACGAGGGAGAGGTTGCGGAACAGCGGTGCAGACCGATTCGCGGCATCCCTTTCGGGGGTCAGGTTTGCGGGAAGAGATTCCCTTACCCAGACCGCACAAGGACAATATATCCTTCGCGATACCACGATAGAAAACAGGAATCATACAATCCTGGTTTATGCGCCCGGCGACCCGCTTGCGCTGTACGCCGCAACTTTCTCAAACGTGGACCGTGTTCCGTCAGACTCAGCAGGGTATCTCCGCGTCGGGGTGGGGCATTTTGAATTTGCGGGAATTGGGAAAGGGAATTACCTCCCCATTCAATTCCTTCCTATTCCTGAACTCCACCGGGTGATGACGACCAATCTGCGGGGGTCGCTTACTTCCGATCTGACACTGGAGGGTGAGCTCGCGCTGAGCAGTCTGGACCGAAACCGGCTTTCCTCACTTGACGACCGGCAGAATCAAGGAACCGCTTACAATATGGTTCTCCGTTATGAACCCAAAAGCCTCGAGCTGGCCGGGATGAAGGTTGGCGACCTTCGTCTGTCGATCGCGGAGAAACATGTGGGGCGGCAGTTTTCCTCCCTGGACCGTTCCACGGAGATCGAATTCAACAGAAAATGGGATCTTCCGTCGCTCCTGGCGGGGGACGAAACGACAAGGGAAGCAAATCTCCGGTACACTCCATTTTCCCCGTTAGTCATTGCAGGATCGTACGGATTCCTGGAACGATCGGGACTCTTCCGGTCTGACCGACTTTCAGCCGAAATCTCCTATCGTGATTCATCACTTCCCCGGGTTCAATACGTCCTTGAGCAAATCGACTCCCGACAACTTGAGCTGGACGAACGATCAAGTTGGATGCGCCAAAGAGGGATCACAGAATACACGTGGCGGAAGGTGAGTCCTTCATTCCGGATTGAAACGGAGGAGCGCAGGCAGAGTGGATTGGGTGGTGACTCGCTCTCCGCGACAAGCTTCAGGTTCGTGGAGTTCGCCCCCGGGATTGCGCTCTCAGGTATCGGGGCCATGGAGATGTCGGCGGAAATTCAGGTTCGGGAGGAGGACAGTGTTGCCACGGGGGTGCTGCAGCGCGCTTCGCGCTCATTCACCCAGGTATACGCCTGGCGGCTGCAGGAATGGAGAGCGTTTTCGAGCTCGCTGTCCCTGAACATCCGCAACACCGGGTTTACACAGTTGTTTAAGAACCGCGGGAACACGGATTCCGAGGTTATCCTGATGCGATCGCAGTTCCGTTATTCTCCTTTGCAGCGGAGCATTGACTCGGATGTTCTGTACGAACTTGCCAACCAACGCTCGTCCCAACTCGAGAGGGTCTTCGTACGCGTTCCAAAGGGGACGGGAAATTATCTTTACAGGGGGGATGTAAACGGAAACGGCATCGCGGATGAAGATGAATTTGAGCTCACACGGTTTGAGGGAGACTACATTGTACTTTTTGTCCCAGGCGATAGACTGGTGCCTGTCATCGACCTGAAAGCCGGACTGAGATTGCGTCTGCAGCCCTCACGCGTCCTTGTACGGGCCGAATCACCCTGGGAAGCAGTTGTGCGCTCGCTGTCCACTGAGACAACCATCCGTATCGAGGAGCGAAGTACCGAAGCGGATGCCCGGCAAATCTATTTGTTGAACTTCAAACGCTTTCAAAATGATCAGACGACGATCGCGGGATCGAGCTTATGGATGCAGGACCTTCATATTTTCGAGAACGATCCTGCCTTGTCTTTCCGGCTCCGGTTCCGGGAGCGCCGGGGTCTGCTGAAGCTGGTGGGGACAAACGAACGGAGCCTGCAAACGGAACGATCGCTTCGGATCCGGTCACAATTGGTACGGGAAATCGGGAATCAAACAGACGTTTCGAGCAGCATGGACAGGGTCATCTCGTCGACGGCATCGACGAGGGAGAGGGATGTGGCGACGATCGGAGTCAACACGGAGTTCTCCTACAGGCCGGAACCCCGTTGGGAAGTCGCGTTGGGAGTTGGAGTTTCACGCGCGGTGGACCGCTTTGCCGGGGGGAACACGACGGCCGATATCAACGAACAGTTGCTGCGCGTCACGCATGCCTTCCTCGGTTCCGGTCAGTTGCGGGGTGAGTTGGAGAGGGAGGAGGTCCTTGTTTCGGATGACCCGATCTCCGAATCCCGGTCCCTTCCTTATGAGCTGACCAATGGTCGCGCACGGGGGAAGACCTTCCTCTGGAATCTTGCATTTGATTATAGAATTAACCAATATGTTCAGGTTACGATGAATTATCAGGGTCGGACGGAAGGAGGACGGTCTCCTGTTCACACGGCCCGGGCAGAGGCCCGTGCATTCTTCTGATGCTGGTCCCACCTCCTCACGTGCTCCAAGGATGAATTTCGGATGCTCTTGAGAATCCTCAATACGTTTGCATGTGCTCTTGCACTCGCGCTGGTCAGTTGCAGCACCGGTTTGAACGAACGGTACGAATCCAGCGTCCTCGCCTCGGTGGAAGTACTTTCCGTTCCTGACTCAACCCGTTCGGATTCACTTTCAGTTCGACTCGCTGGAGTATTGGGGCAAAACTCCGGATATAGCTTCAGAGCCATTCTCTCCCGGCAGACTGACACCTTGTTTGAATACCAGGTGTATGCGACCTTCATTGAAGAAACAGGGAGATCGTACGAGATACGGGACATTCGCTACGATACCACCTTCACTGCGCACATCCTGCAACCACGGACGTCATGGTACTTTTTTGAGGCAACAGGTACGAATGGAACCCTCCGCGAATCGACCTATGTCCGTCCCTAGCGCCTGCTTGCCTTTCAAACCCGTTTTAAGTATACTCGTTTCACTTCGGATCACCATCCTGTAGTTATTTCATCTATGCAGTAAGGAGAGCGTGCATGAGTTCCAAACACCGTGCGAACGGTTCGGATGAGATTTCCTCCATCCTCAGGGAGGAACGGGTCTTCAAACCAAGCGCTGCATTTTCCAGGAATGCGCACATTTCCTCTTTTGATAAATACAAAAGCATGTACGCCGCTTCCATCAAGAACCCCGAACGGTTCTGGGCCAGGATTGCCGGGGAGCTCGTTTGGTTCAAGAAATGGAATACCGTTCTTCAGTGGAAGCTTCCGTTTGCCAAGTGGTTTGTGGGAGGAAAGATCAACGTCGCCTATAACTGCCTCGATCGCCACCTGGGGTCCTGGCGCAAGAACAAAGCGGCCATTATCTGGGAAGGTGAACCGGGAGATTCCCGCACGCTCACCTATCAACAGCTCTATACCGATGTCTGCAAGTTTTCCAACGTTCTCAAGAAGCTGGGGGTCGAAAAGGGAGACCGGGTTGTTATCTATATGCCCCTGGTCCCGGAGCTTGCCATCGCCATGCTGGCGTGTGCAAGAATCGGGGCGACCCACTCCATTATTTTCGGAGGATTCAGCTCGCAGGCCCTCGTCGATCGGATTACCGACGCACAGGCGAATCTGGTCATCACAGCCGATGGCGGATACCGGAGAGGTGCTGTGCTCCCGCTCAAGAAAAACGTCGACGAGGCCCTGAAGCATACCCCCTCGGTGCAGAGTGTGGTCGTCTACCGTCGCACCCATGCCGAGATCCACATGGAGCCCGGTCGGGATTTTTGGTGGGATGGGTTGATGGAAACGGCCGATGACCGGTGCGAAGCGGAAAAACTCGATTCCGAACATCCTCTCTACATTCTGTATACGAGCGGAAGTACGGGCAAGCCCAAAGGAGTTCTGCACACAACAGGCGGATACCTGACGGGGGTTTATATTACGACAAAACTGGTATTCGACCTGAAGGATGAGGATACCTTCTGGTGTACCGCCGACATCGGATGGGTTACCGGGCATTCCTACGTGGTCTATGGTCCGTTGGCGAACGGGGCAACAACGGTCATGTATGAAGGTGCACCCAATTGGCCGGAACCGGATCGGTTTTGGAAGATCATCGACCGGTACAAGGTCAACATCTTCTATACGGCCCCTACGGCGATCAGGGCTTTCATAAAATGGGGAGAGCAATGGCCGCTGAAGCATGACCTGACGTCGCTTCGTCTCCTCGGCACTGTGGGCGAGCCCATCAACCCCGAAGCATGGATGTGGTATCACAAAATTATCGGGAAGGGGAAATGTCCGATCGTCGATACATGGTGGCAGACGGAGACAGGGGCTATTATGATCTCGCCCCTTCCGGGGGCAACCCCGTTGAAACCTGGGACGGCAACCCTGCCGTTTCCCGGAATCGACGCCGACATCGTCAACCGTGACGGAAAGTCTGTCGGGAAGAATCAGGGAGGATATCTCGTTATCCGCAAACCCTGGCCCTCCATGCTGCGCACGATTTATGGCGACCCCGAGAGATTCAAGAAGCAATATTGGAGTGAAATCAAGGGAGTGTATTTCACCGGTGACGGTGCGCGACGGGATAAGGACGGTTACTTCTGGATCATGGGGAGGGTGGACGACGTCATTAATGTCTCCGGACACAGGCTCGGGACTGCGGAAATTGAAAGTGCGCTTGTCAGTCATCCCTTTGTTGCTGAAGCGGCGGTTGTCGCCAAGCCGGACGAGATCAAGGGTTCTGCCATCTGTGCATTCGTAACCCTGGAGGGAGGACGTACGCCTGGTCCGGATTTGAAGGAGGAGTTGCGCATGCATGTCGGACAAGAGATCGGCGCCATGGCAAAGCCGGACGATATCCGCTTCAGCGACGCATTGCCGAAGACCCGCAGCGGCAAGATCATGCGCCGGTTGCTCCGGGAGATTGCTTCCAGCGGGACGGTGAGCGGCGATACGACAACGCTCGAGGATTTTTCCGTGCTGGAAAAACTCCGCGCCGGCGAGGAAGAGTAACGCATCAAGAATATCGGGGGCGAGTACGTTCCAACGAAGGAGGTGGAATGGTCTCTCCCCCGATTACTATTTCATGGAACCCGCGCGACAGCATGAGACGCACCATCTTTTGCGTGCCGCTTGTTTTTTTGCTACCATAATTCATCATCCTATGTCCTTTCTGAAAGATCTCAACCAAGTCCAGCAGGAGGCCGCGAAAGCTGTCAATGGCCCTGTCATGATTATTGCCGGGGCCGGGAGCGGCAAAACCCGTGTGTTGACCTATCGCATTGCCCACCTGATGAGCTGTGGTGTGCCGCCGTACCAAATCCTTGCGCTGACCTTTACCAACAAGGCAGCCAATGAGATGAAAGAACGCATTCGCAACCTGGTGGGGGAGGGTGCAAAGGAACTCTGGATGGGGACATTTCATTCAATCTTTGCCAGAATTCTCAGGCGAGAGGCTGAACTCCTCGGATACACCCGGTCCTTTACGATCTACGATAGCGACGATTCGCTGAAAGCCGTGAAGAAATGCATGGACAGGGTGAATGTCTCGCAGCAGCAGGTCCCACCGCAGGTCGTACGCTCCCGTATCAGTCATGCAAAGAACCAGATGCTGAGCCCGGACGTGTTTGCCGGGTTGGGGACAGACTTCATTGACGAGAAAGTCGCTACGGTCTATCTGGAGTATGAAAAGACGCTGCACCGGAGCAATGCCATGGACTTCGATGACTTGTTGATCAAGCCAATCGAGCTCTTCAACAAGCACCACGATATCCTGGAACAGTACCATCATCGGTTCAAGTTTGCCCTGGTCGATGAATTCCAGGATACCAACCGGGCACAGTACGAGATGATCAAGCTTCTCTCGCTCCGTCACAAGAACATTTGCGTCGTGGGGGACGATGCGCAGAGCATTTACGCGTTTCGCGGTGCGGATATCCGGAACATCCTCGATTTCTCCAAGGATTACCCTGGGTGCCAGACCTTCCGGTTGGAACAGAACTACCGTTCCACAAAACACATCCTCTCTGTCGCTGACCGACTTATCAAGAATAATATCGATCAGTTAAAGAAAGATCTCTGGACGGAAAATCCCGAGGGAGATCCTGTCGTCTTGATCGAATGCGCGGACGACCGGGATGAAGCGTATCAAATCCTGCATGCGATTCAGCAAGAAATCAGCGATCATCATCTGGGGCTGAAGGATGTGGCGATTTTGTACCGGACGAACGCGCAATCCCGATCTCTCGAAGATGTCTTGCGGAGGAACGGTATCCCGTATGTTATTGTCGGCGGAATCAGGTTCTATGAGCGGAAAGAAATCAAGGACATTCTCGCCTATCTGCGGCTTCTGACCAATCCTCGGGACGACCAAAGCTTCAGCCGTGTTGTCAATTACCCCACGCGTGGGATCGGGGAGACGTCGATGGAACGCGTAGAATTGTTTGCTCAGGCGCGTGCCCTCCCACTCTTCCATGCAGCCTCCCTTATCGACCAGGTGGAGGGGTTACAGGAGAGGGCGAAAAAGAGCATCACCCAGTTCGGGACCTTTATCGAAAAATATATCTCCCTGAAAGCGAAAATGTCTATCAGCGAGCTTGCCCGGTCCATGGTGGATGATCTGGGCATCCTTCAATCCTTTAAAGAGGAACGAACGACGGATTCGATGGCGCGGTGGGAGAATGTGCAGGAGCTGCTTTCCGCCATCTCAGAGTTCAGCGAGGAACACCCCGATGGCACGCTGGAGGCTTTCCTGGAGGAAGTCTCTCTCGTGGCCGACATCGATACGTGGGAAGGGACCCGGAATGTCGTGACGCTGATGACGCTCCATGCCTCCAAGGGACTCGAGTTCCCGATCGTGTTTGTTGCAGGCCTTGAGGAAGGGTTGTTGCCGTTCTACACGGCCACGATCGAACGACCGGAGCTCGAAGAAGAACGAAGATTATTCTATGTTGGGATAACGAGGGCTCAGCGGAAGCTCTATTTCAGTAAGACTCGCATGCGTTATCGTTTTGGCGACCTCCTCTTTACAAGTCCCTCACGCTTCATCGCGGAAATTGGGGAGGGTGGTCTGGTCGTGGTGGAACCCAAGAGTCCCCGCCGGTCGCATGATGGTCCGGCGCTGGACCATCGCCGGAGGTCGATGCATGAACGCCCCTCCGTTCCAGTGCACCGCGCCGAAGAAAGGCATTTTGCAGATGATTTGCCCGATTATGAGGATGAATCACAGGAAGTTTTCGAGATTAAGAAGGGCTCCCTCGTGCAACACGAGATGTTCGGGAAGGGGAAGGTGATTCAAGTGAACGGGCGGGGGGATGCCATGAAAGCAACGGTGCACTTTGAAGAGTACGGCGTGAAAAGTCTGATTGTGAAATTCGCCCGCCTTAAATCTGCGTAGCAATCCTCCTGCAAGCATGGACAGTCCCGAAGCCAGCCGGCTTGTAGGTTCGCAAATCCACGCCTCCTACCGCGAGCGCCCGGCATTCCACGTTGTCGAGCTCACGAGAACGATACTTCCCCAGTACTCCCTGTGAATATAATGCGTGATCAGCGTGTTGAACTCCGGGATGCTCGAGGGAGGGAGGATAATGTAGACGATTGCCTGGTTCCCGGTTGACCGATCGAATTGGTCCAGGAACACATTGTACTGCGTCAAGGCATGCTCCGTTTCGAGATCACCATTTCCAGTCTTTGCTTCTCCAATGATGTGGCGCTGTCGTTTTGGATCGAACGCGTAGACATCCGGTGTCTTGGCCTGCTGGTCACCATACCCGTCGTTGGGAAGGTTCTTCACGGTTGGAATTCCTGGGACGCCGTCGGCGCCGAGAATGCGGAACCCTTCCTTTCGGAACACTTCGACCAGCTCATCAATCAATAGCTGATGTTCTTTGGGATCGTCCCTGGAGGCCATACCGGAAGAGGATGAGAAACTCGATGGAGGGAATCACGCGGCTGTGATGCTTTCCCCTGAAAGCACCCTCTCATAGTACCGTTCGTACATCCCGATGATGTCGCTTGCTTCGAATTCCATTGCCCGTTTCCGTGCCGCGCGGGCGAACAGTGCGTGCTTCGACGTGTTGGTGAGCAGGTCGATGGAATACCGAGCCATCCGATCGATATCCCCGATCTCGGCAATGTAACCGGTCTCTCCATGAAGCTGAAGCTCGGGAAGTCCGCCTACGCTGGTCGAAATAACCGGCACCTCGCAAGCCATGGCCTCAAGGGCCGAGAGGCCGAAGCTCTCCGATTGGCTCGGCATCAGGAAAAGATCGCCGGTGGAGAGGATGGGGACGATTTCGGCTTGCTTGCCAAGGAACTTCACATCATCCTGGATGCCGAGATCGCGGCAGAGCAGTTCACAGAGCGAGCGCTCAGGCCCGTCACCGACAAGAAGCAGCCGACTCCTCACCTTCTTCCTGATCTCATGGAAGATACGGATGACATCCTGGACGCGTTTCACGGCCCGGAAGTTTGAGGTATGGATCACCACCTTTTCGCCATGGGGAGCGCAATGTTTGAGAACCTCATCAGCCGCTATGCGCCGGTATTTCGTCGTGTCGACAAAATTGGGAATGACCTCGATATCCTTTTCTATCCCGTAATTCGTCAGGGTCTTTTCCCGGAGGAATCGGGAAACAGCCGTCACCCCATCGCTCTGCTCAATGCTGAACTTCATCACCGGAAGAAAACTCGGCTCAAGGCCCACAAGCGTGATATCCGTGCCGTGCAAGGTCGTGATGACCTTGATGTCCGACCGGTTGAGCATCTGTTTAGCAAGGTAAGCGCTCGTGGCGTGGGGGATGGCGTAATGGCAATGGAGGAGATCAAGTTTCTCGTACCGGGCGACCTCGACCATCTTGCTGGCGAGGGCGATCGTATAGAGAGGGAAATCAAACAAGGGATAATTGGAGATTTCGACCTCATGGAATGCCACATTATCCATGAAACCGCTGAGACGCATGGGCATGGCATAGCTGATGAAGTGGACCGAATGGCCCCGTTCTGCAAGGGCTATTCCCAGTTCGGTGGCCACAACGCCGCTGCCGCCATAGGTTGGGTAACACGTGATACCGATATTCATGGGGACTTCCTTTTTGTGTCGAAAAAGTAACCAGAAATCGAGGAAGAAACAAGCAGAGGGTTGGACGCGCCTTTAGTAATCCTGCTTTGCAAAGTATCGAATCGAAAGTGCATAGAGCGCCGCCGCTGATAGAAGGGAGTACACAAAGGGGAGAACGTCAAAGGGTTGACCAGAGTTGGGACCGATGGCAAGATTGCCAATGACGCGGGAAGAATTGTCAAGCATGGAGCTGAGTTGTGGTGTGACATAGTACAAAACGTCCAGTGCCGTGTGATAGATTTCATTGTCCCAGATTTTGAAAAGAGCCATCTCCCTTGATTCAAGGGCTGCAGAGAAGAAGGTGTACAGAAAAGCCAACATGATGGAGAAGCCTGTGCTCCTCGTTATGACTCCGGCAAACGTGACGACGGAGAAAAAAAGGAAGAACGCAAGAGTGACAACAACGAACGAAAGGAGGAAGGATCCATGCCAGATGCCCAGTTTCAGACCAAAGACGAGCCAGATGCCGACTGCAAAATAGAGCAGGTTGACCGCAACTCCCGTCGCAGCTCCGAGTGCCCTGGAGAGGAGCAGTCCCCCGCGGGAAAGAGGTTTGCTGAGATAGACTTCAATGGTCCCTTTTTCGAGCATCGAGGGGATCAGGCCGGCCACGGCGAAAACACCGAAGAGGAGGATGGAGGATGTTGAACTTCGTTGAACCTGGATGAGGATAAAGTCGATAGGGTTCAGGCCTCCGATATTTCGCGGGGCGAGCGGTTCCCCAAAGAAAGTGATCATGGATGAGTCGGTTGGCGAGAGAGCCAGGGCGTACGCAAAGAAGAGAATGATACAATTCCCCGCTGCGAAGTAGAACAGCAGCGTCCATTGCAGAACGGCTTCCCGGATGGTAAGGAACAACATCGCGAGATACTTCATGGTTGCTCTTTTCCCTGGATTAATGCAATGAAGGACTCTTCAAGTGACGATTTCCGTTCATGAAGTCCGCCGAGGTGAATTCCCTCCGAACGAATTCGATCGATGATGGTATTCAGTGCCTCTTGATCCCTGACTCCGACAATCAATGTGGTTCCTTCGACCTGGTAGCTTGTCGTGTGTGGTTGGATGAGAGACCTCAGGGATTCCGAAACCGAGCGATCGAGACGCAGTTCATACTCAAGAGCGCCGGAGGTAATCTCGGACACGGTTCCAACCTTAAGCACTCTTCCCTTATGGAGGATCGCTACCCGGTCCGAGATGGCTTCCACCTCCGACAGGAGATGAGAGTTCAAGAAAATGGTCTTTCCCTGAGTACGAAGGTCCTTTAACAGGTCCCTGATCTCCTTTCGGCCTACGGGATCGACACCATCGGTCGGTTCGTCCAGAAAGAGAATCTCGGGGTCGTTTAATAACGCCTGAGCAAGGCCGAGACGCTGGAGCATGCCTTTGGAGTACCGTTTGATTCGTACGTTCTTCCAGTCTTTCAATCCGACGAGCTCGAGGAGAGAAAGCGCGCGATCCCGCAAAGCACGTCCGGAAAGCCCGCTCAAGCCACCGAAAAAGTGGAGTGTCTGATAGCCCGTCAGGAATTGTGGATAGCGATGATTTTCGGGGAGGTACCCGCTCTTCGCTCTGATGCTTGCCGATCCCAAAGTTTGTCCAAGAATGGAGACTTCCCCCTTCGTGGGATGGACAATGGAAAGGAGGATCTTGATGAAGGTTGTTTTTCCCGCACCATTGGGACCGAGAAGCCCGAAGATTTCTCCGGCGCCTATCGATAGGGATACATCTGAGAGGGCTTGGACCTTCACGCGTTTGAAGATCCCCGATCGATAGGTCTTTGAAATCAATATAGTTTCGACAATTGGCATAAGACGGCTGTCAAGGTATCGATTTTAAGTCGCTATTTCAAATCCAATATTCATAAATGAGAATTATTCCTAATTTTAGCTTGACATATATTCTGTAAATGTCGTATATTTGTTATGCAATTCAATCAAGGTCACGTGGAAAACCTTGATTTTTTTTGGACCAATGTAGGACTTGTCCGGTCGTATTTATGCTACAGCTCTCGAAGAAAGTGGAATACGGCCTCATTGCGTTGCGCCACATGGCGATGAAACCCATGGGGCATGTCTTTACCGCGAAGGAGCTTTCCAAGGAATACAACCTTCCCTACGAACTCCTTGCGAAGGTGTTACAGAAGCTTGCCCGTGTTGGGGTTATTCGTTCACTTCAGGGAGTCAAAGGCGGGTATGCACTCGCGAAACGTCCTGAAGAGCTCTCCGTGTCATGGATTGTGCGGGCGATTGAGGAGAGCCGGCCCATGGTGGCCGAATGCTACTCCGATGGAGCGGAGAGTTGTTATCTCTTTGATGGCTGCACGATTCGCCGTCCTCTTGGCAAACTTCAACGCAATTTGAATATTCTCTTTGACAAAATGACTGTTCAGGAAATTATTTAACCTTTAACCCTATCTATCGAAACTCCCATGAACCGGAAATTGAAACTTCTGACCGAGAACAACAAAGAGGTGTGGATACTTCTTAAATCGAAGTACAAGCTCTTTCATCTTTCGAACGTTTTTTTTCGCGACCTCCATTTTGGTGTAATGTCCTATCTTCAAGTTAAAGGGGTCAGGCATCGCTATGCCGATGCGGAACAACTGACCAGGCAGTGGATCGAGGCACTGGAAAAATCCGGATTGTTGAAGCGGATCGACGGGGACGCCTATATGCTGAATAACCCCGAGTTCAAGAAACCCGCGGTAAAACCGGCAGTGGCGGCCAAACCGGCTGCACCTAAACCGGCTGCCGCACCCGTCACGACCACAGCGACGGCGGGAGTTTCATCGCCGCAGGACGCTCCTGCCGGTCAAAGAAGTTAATCGGTGCCGGGAGAATCCTTAGCCAAACAAAAAACTCATGAGCACAGAAACCAACACCTTAGAGCAATTAGCGAACCAGGAATACAAGTGGGGATTTGTTACCGACATCGAAGCGGATACCGCTCCCCGCGGGCTGACCGAAGAAACCGTCCGGTTCATTTCTGCCAAAAAGAACGAGCCAGCCTGGCTCCTGGAATGGCGCCTCAAGTCGTACCGTCATTGGCTGACGATGGAGGAACCGCGCTGGCCCAATGTGCGGTACGAGAAGATTGATTATCAGGACATGATCTATTACTCGGCTCCCAAACAAAAGAAGAAATTGAAGAGTCTGGACGAAGTCGATCCTGAGATATTGAAGACCTACCAGAAACTTGGAATTTCCCTGTCGGAGCAGGAGATGTTGTCGGGAGTCGCTGTGGATGCGGTCTTTGACAGCGTTTCCGTCGCCACGACGTTTAAGAAGAAGTTGCACGAGGCTGGTGTGATTTTTTGTTCCTTTTCAGAAGCGGTGCAGGAACATCCTGAACTTGTGAAAAAGTACCTCGGTTCGGTCGTCCCCGCGAACGATAACTTCTTTGCGGCTCTCAACTCTGCGGTCTTCAGCGATGGCTCTTTCTGCTATATTCCCAAAGGTGTCCGCTGTCCGATGGAGTTGTCAACGTATTTCCGTATCAACTCGGCGGATACCGGACAATTCGAAAGGACGCTGATCGTTGCCGAGGAGGGAGCGTATGTGAGCTACCTGGAAGGTTGCACGGCTCCGATGCGCGATACCAACCAATTGCACGCGGCAGTCGTTGAACTCGTCGCCGTGGGCGACAACGCCCAGATCAAATATTCAACAGTGCAGAACTGGTACCCCGGCGACAAGGAGGGAAAGGGAGGGATTTATAATTTTGTCACCAAGCGTGGCAAGTGTGCAGGCAAGCATTCCAAGATTTCCTGGACCCAGGTCGAAACCGGTTCAGCGATTACGTGGAAGTACCCGAGCGTTATTTTGCTGGGCGACCATTCGGTCGGTGAGTTTTACTCGGTGGCCGTCGTCAATAACTACCAGCAAGCCGATACAGGAACAAAGATGATCCATATCGGCAAGAATAGCAGCAGTACGATTGTTTCCAAAGGCATTTCGGCCGGGTTCGGACAAAACTCGTACCGGGGACTCGTGGATATCAAGAGAGGTTCCACCAACTCACGAAATTTTTCCCAGTGCGATTCACTCCTGCTGGGCGATAGATGCGGAGCGCACACGTTTCCGTACATCGAGGTGAAGAACAAGTCTTCAAGGGTGGAACACGAGGCTTCGACATCAAAGATCGGGGAGGACCAGATCTTCTATTGCAAGCAACGCGGATTGTCGACAGAAGATGCTGTTGGAATGATTGTCAACGGATTTTGCAAAGAGGTCTTTCGGGAGCTCCCGATGGAATTCGCCGTCGAAGCTCAAAAGTTGCTCGGGATCAGCCTTGAGGGAAGCGTGGGGTGACATCGGGAGCTGCGGGGTTTAACACTTTACCTAATAGAAGAAAAAACACAGAGGAAATCGATGCTTCAGATCAACAATCTGCATGCCAGTATCAACGGAAAAGAAATTCTCTCCGGTGTGAACCTGAGGGTTCAGGCCGGGGAAGTTCATGCCATTATGGGTCCCAACGGTTCCGGGAAGAGTACGCTCGCCCAGGTCCTCGCGGGGCGTGAGTCGTACGAGGTGACGGAGGGGGAGGTGTTGTACGAAGAAAAGAACCTCCTGGAGATGGATCCGGAGGAACGCGCACGCGAAGGCGTGTTTCTTGCATTCCAGTATCCGGTGGAGATCCCCGGTGTCAGTAATACCTACTTCCTGAAGGCGGCGCTGAACTCTATCCGCAAGCACAGAGGATTGGAAGATCTGGATGCAGTTGAGTTCCTCAAGCTGGTCAAGCAGCGGATGAAGATCGTCGAAATGGATGAGAGCCTGCTGAGCCGGCCGGTGAACGAGGGATTCTCCGGCGGCGAAAAGAAGCGGAATGAGATTTTTCACATGGCGGTCCTTGAACCAAAGCTCGCGATCCTTGATGAGACAGATTCGGGACTCGATATCGATGCGCTGAGGATTGTCGCCGATGGTGTGAACCAGCTTCGACGGAAAGACAACGCCGTCATCGTCGTAACGCACTATCAGCGCTTACTGAACTATATCGTGCCGGATTTCGTGCATGTCCTTGTGGACGGGAGAATCGTGAAATCCGGAACGAAGGATCTTGCCCTGCAACTGGAAGAGAAGGGGTACGATTGGATCAAGGATGCCACCGATAGCACACTGGCGACGGCGTGAGGAAA
>JBBEBV010000205.1:0-9810 GCA_040882165.1 Bacteroidota bacterium | reverse complement strand
GGTACGATTGGATCAAGGATGCCACCGATAGCACACTGGCGACGGCGTGAGGAAACGAACGACATGACAAAGCAGGGAACGGACCAGGCTCACTGGTATCAGACAAATTTTGAATTATTCGAAAAAAGCCTGAATGGCGAGGCCTCCTCGCGCGTTCATGCCATGCGGAAGGAAGCTCTTGCGCGTTTTGCGGAGACTGGTTTCCCGACGACGAGGCATGAAGAATGGCGCTTTACCAACGTGGCCCCGATTGCGAGGGTCAGTTTCCAACCGGCGTTCGAAGCCGGAGCCGTCGGTCTCTCCAGGGAAGATGTTCTTCGCCTGAGTTTTGGTACAGCGCACCAGTTGGTCTTCGTAAACGGACATTTCGTCGAACATCTTTCATCCATCGGCACCCTCCCTCGGGGGGCAATCGTTGGAAGCCTCGCTTCCGCCCTGAAGGGGAATGACGAGTTGGCCCATGGGTTCATGGGGAAATACGCTCCGATCCAGGAAAATCCGTTCACAGCGCTCAACATGGCGTTCGTCCAGGATGGGGCATTTTTGTATATCCCCCAAGGAACAGTGCTGGAAGAACCGATCAGCCTGCTCTTTATTTCCACCGGGACCGAACCTCTGTATGTCGCACTCCGTAATCTCATCATGGTTGGGGATCGTGCCGAGGTGACCATCGCCGAAAGCTATTTCAGCCTGGCAAACAGCGGGACTCTGACGAATGTGGTGACTGAAGTTGCAGCAGGGGAAGGGTCGATCATCGAACACGACAAACTCCAGAATGAATGTGCCGAGGCTTACCATGTGGCGTCACTCCACGTGCACCAGAAGGGAAAAAGTAATTTCATTTCAAACTCCATCGCCCTGGGAGGGGCACTTGTTCGGAATAATGTCTCCTCTGTGCTCGATGGCGAGTATGCCGAATGTACACTGAATGGTCTCTCTGTCGCCAACGGAACCCAGTTGATCGACAACCATACCGTGATCGACCACGCAAAACCGAATTGTCCCAGTCACGAATTATACAAGTCCGTCCTGGACGATGCATCGCGCGGGGTCTTTAATGGGAAAATCTTTGTCCGCAGGGACGCGCAAAAGACAGATGCCAAGCAAACAAACAAGACCCTGCTTCTTTCGGATGATGCTACCATGGACACCAAGCCGCAGCTCGAGATTTTTGCGGACGATGTGAAATGCACGCACGGGGCAACGGTGGGGCAACTCGATGCGGAACAGATGTTCTATCTCCGCTCGAGAGGTATTGATGAAACGCTCGCGGCCGACATCCTGACTTTTGCCTTCGCGGGCGATGTCGTAAGGCGCGTCCACGTCGACGGGCTGCGGGAGCAGTTGGAGACACTCGTCCATGCGAAACTCGGAAAAGGAAGGGAACGCTAGATGATTGCGCAACCCCTCATGAAAGGTTCGCCGCCACAGGTCTCCCCGTTCGATGTTGAACGGCTTCGGAGGGACTTCCCCATTCTAAGAACAGCGGTTCGGGGAAAACCGCTCATCTACCTGGATAACGCTGCGACGACCCAAAAACCCCAGGTGATGATCGATGCTCTTCGACGGTATTACGAGGCGCAGAATGCCAATATCCATCGGGGCGTTCACTATCTCAGTGAGTTGGGGACGAAGCTCTATGAAGATGCCCGCCTGAAGGCAAAGGACTTTATCCGTGCGGACGACTGGCGGGAAGTGATCTTCGTGAAGGGAACAACGGAAGCCATCAATCTTGTCGCATCGACCTACGGCCGCTCCCGGGTCAACGAGGGGGACGAGATTGTGATCTCCGGGATGGAGCACCATTCGAATATCGTTCCCTGGCAGATGTTGTGTGGTGAGAAGAACGCAAAGCTCAGAGTCATTCCGTTGAACGATGCCGGAGAGCTTCTTCTCAACGAATATGAACGCTTGTTGACCCCGACGACAAGGCTTGTCGCGGTGGCCCATGTTTCGAACGCTCTCGGGACCATCAACCCTCTCAGCCAGATGATCGCTATGGCCCACGCGAAAGGCATTCCCGTGCTTGTCGACGGTGCACAGGCTGTCCCCCACATGAAGGTGGACGTTCGGGAGCTTGATTGCGACTTTTACGCGTTCTCTGCGCACAAGATGTACGGTCCGACCGGGATAGGGATCCTGTACGGCAAATCATCGTTCCTCCAGGATATGCCACCCTATCAGGGGGGAGGCGATATGATCAAATCGGTAACCTTTGAAAAGACTCTCTTCAACGATCTCCCCTATAAATTTGAGGCTGGAACGCCAAATATCGCGGACACGATTGCGTTTGGAGCGACGCTGGACTATCTCCAGTCTCTCGACTGGACGACTCTGACTCAATACGAACATGACCTCCTGACCTATGCTACGGAACAACTTGCTGAAATCAGGGGATTGAAGGTGATCGGGACAGCCAGGGAGAAGGCGGGCGTTCTCTCATTCACGCTGGAGAACATTCATCCTCACGATATCGGAACGATCCTGGATCAGGAGGGGATTGCCGTCCGGACCGGCCACCATTGTGCGCAACCGGTGATGATTCGGTACGATATTCCTGCAACCGTGCGTGCCTCTTTTGCGTTCTACAATACCAGGGAAGAGGTCGATGCGCTTGTGCGCGGAATTCATAAGGTTGTCGAGGTATTTGCCTGATGCCCGCAGACGAACTTCGGTCGCTCTACCAGGAGATCATCCTGGAGCACAATAAGAATCCCCGGAATTTTCGGGTGATGGCCGACGCTGATGTCGTGTTGGATGGTTACAATCCACTGTGTGGCGACCACTACACCGTCTATCTCAGGATGGAGGGAGAGGTGCTCAGGGATGTATCGTTTAAGGGCTCCGGTTGCGCCATTTCAAAAGCCTCTGCTTCGGTGATGAGCACCCTGGTGAAAGGGAAGACCAAACGAGAGGCGGAGAAGCTCTTTGAACAGTTCCATGCACTGGTCACGGGAAAGCCGGGCCAATCCATGAGTCTGGATGAGATCGGGTCCATGGCGGCATTTGCGGGAGTCAGCGAATTTCCCGCCCGTGTGAAGTGCGCCAGCCTTGCCTGGCACACGCTGCATGGAGCGCTTGAAAATAAACAGGAAGCTATCACCACGGAGTAGGTTGGAAAAGGAGGAACGCATATGGCAGAAGTTATTGCAGAGGTCAAGGCGCAGGAAGGGGAGGCGGTCATTATTACGCCCCGGGCTGTGCAGGAGATTGCCAGAATCAAACAGGAAAACAACATCGCGGGGACTCACGCACTCCGCCTTGGCGTGAAAGGCGGCGGTTGCTCGGGGATGAGTTACGTCCTCGCCTTTGACGAGAAGCCGCGCCCGGGGGACGTGATTCACGAAATCGGGGGAGTCACGGTGTATGTGGATCCCAAGAGTTTGTTTTATCTTTCCGGTACAACCCTGGATTTCTCCGATGGTCTGAATGGTCGTGGATTTGTTTTCAACAACCCGCAAGCCGCGCGAACCTGCGGTTGCGGCAGTTCATTCGGCGTCTAAGCGGGAAAGCGCATGGCACAGGAAAACCAGACGGAGATACCGGTAACAGCTCAGGTCGAGAACGGCTTCCCGAAAGAGATTCAAGCGGGGAGCAAACTCGTTCCCGTCAAAACGGAACTGGAAGCGAAGATTTGGGAAGCGCTGAAGGAATGTTATGACCCGGAGATCCCGGTGAATATCGTCGACCTTGGACTGGTGTACCATATCGCCGTCGACGAGTCTGTCCCCGAAGAGGTCAATGTGTTCGTGAGGATGACGTTGACGGCGCCGGGATGCGGAATGGCTCCGATGATCGCCGCGGATGTTCGGAGGAAAGTCATGCTGGTTCACACGGTCAAAAACGCTCATATCGATCTTGTGTTTGACCCACCATGGACGCCGGCTTTGATGTCCGAGGCGGCCAGATTGATGCTCAATATGTAATTGAACAATCCCCTACCTTCTCACCTGCTGAAAGGAGTCCCCATGGCTTATGAATGGAAATTTACCCCCCGTCCCTATTCCGACGAAGAGGCAAAAAAGCTTCTCGGGAATGTGGTGAGCCCGGAAACAACGGATTGGCACTATAATACCCATCACAAGGGCTATGTGACCGCGCTCAACACCATCGAGAAGGCGCTGGAGGGTGCCGACCGCGCAACTGCGAATGGAAACTACAGCGTCATTGGCGAGTTGAAGCGGAGGTTCACCTGGAACCACGCCGGAGCCCTGTTGCATGATGTGTACTGGGAGGTGTTGGGAGGAGACGGGGATCCGAATAAGGGCCCCGAGGTGAAGGCCGCCCTTGAGAAAGAGTTCGGATCGTTTGATGGATGGAAGGCGGACTTCAAGGCAGGCGCCATCTCCGCGAAGCTTAGCGGGTGGGGATTGCTTGTGGCGGACCGGCTCTATTCCGGCCGGTTGCTCAATGTCACGGTCGATGAGCACCACTATGGCGCTATCTGGGGAGGCATCCCTCTTATTTCGTGCGATGTGTTTGAACATGCCTACTACCATAAAGACGGTCCGGGCAGGGCGAAGTACATCGATAACTTCCTCGCGAACCTCCATTGGGGACGCATCAATGACCGTTACAAGAAATATGTTCTCGGGAAATAACCGGGAATGATAGTCTGTACTCGCAGGGGTCGGAATTCAATCCGGCCCTTTTTTTATGTCCGGAACGGACCATTTGCTCCTCAGAAAACTATTCGCTAACATTTCGCGGGTTGTCGACCTGTTCACCACCATCCTTTTCTTGCCTATTTCCATGAGTGCGATCTGTACCCGATCTCTTCTGCTCATCGTTCTCATGGTCCACTCGGGGATCGCCCAGCAAGGCAATGAGAAAACCCTGAGCACGCGTGTTTCCCAGAAGAGGTTACTGTCCACTGTGCGCGAGCTCGTTGCGATCGGTCCGAGAATGGGGGGGACTCCTTCGGGTGACAAGTCTGTTCGGTACCTTGTGCAGCGATTGAAAACTCTCGGCCTTTCCGTTGAAGTGGTCGAAGAACCCGCAAAGCTCACGTTCATAAACCATTCCTGGTCGCTAAGGGTCGATCAGCCGCGCGGGCTTCGAAACCTCATCAAGCGTGAATGGCTCGGAGGGTTTTCTCCTTCCGTTCCCCCCTCCAGGTCACAGCTTGAACTGTGGCCGCTTCCTGAGGCTGTTCCTGACGATTCGATTCGAGGAAAAGCCTTTCTGCTCGAAACGCCCATTTCCTCCAAAGCCTACCTCCGGCTGGTTGAACATGGAGCTACTTGCCTGTTGTTGGGCTCTCCGTATCTTGACGGAGCGTATTCCGACTGGGCCTATATTACCGATCTCAGTCCCTCAGAGAGGAACGCAATTCCGCTCTTTAACCTGTCTTTCAATAATGCTTTGATATTGAAGAATACGTTGGAGGAAGGGATCCCGGTCGTCATGTCATTCTCGTCACAGGTGACGATTGCTCCCGGAGCGCCGAGGACGATTGTCGCTACCCTCAAGGGTGCGAGTGATAAGTACTACATCGTCTGTGCTCATGGCGACTCCGATTCCGGTGGACCGGGCGCGGATGACAACGCTTCGGGGGTTGCCGGTGTTCTGGAACTTGCACACGTGCTGAACGGTATGGTCCGGTCCGGTCATCTTCCGAAGCCCGCCTTTACTATTAAGTTCATCATTTGGGGATCCGAAATCTATTCGACCGAACACTATGTCCGCACCCATCAGGAAACCCTGGAAAACATCCTGGGTGTTTTGAATTACGATGAGATCGGCACGGGGGTCTCCCGTAACTGCATCTATTTTGAATCGAACGACGTGGAGCATAACGAGAAGCTTCTCCGGACTCTCGAAGGGGTTGGAGAAGAGTTCGTCGGGAAGAAGGGGTTTTGGGATGAGGCTACGACGAATCCTTCGCAGGGGGGAACGGACTCGTATGTTTTCCTCCCCCACTGGCTCGCGCGGTTGGATCTTCCGAAGGTGGAAATCCCCTCCGTCACCGTCTTTACGGGAGCTTGGAATGAACTGAAAACGCTTCCTCAGACGGAAGGATGGTCCTCCAAAGCATGGCAAGGCCACCCTGATTCCGTCGTAGTGGATTTTTCCGCGTACTATCATTCCTCACTCGACACTCCTTCCCGGACGACGGAGAAGGAGCCTTTCAATATGGTCTGGGCGGTGAAGGCGGTCGGCATCGCTCTCCTCAGGTTGGCCTGGTGAAAAGAACGGGCTTCTCTTCCCTTGACAACCGCTCACATCTTCCGTACTTTTGCCTATGCACAAGAATGGAGAAGAACTCCCTGGCAACACCCCGGAATCTGATTCCTGCCCAACCGATGCATTCCATTATTGGCAGTACTGTGTCAATTGCGGAACCCTGCTCCAAAGTCGCAAGTGCAAGCTGTTTTGCCCAAAGTGCGGATTCTACCATTCCTGCAGCGAACCGTAAGATCCCCTCTTCCCAAGGGCGGAGTTCCAGGCGTTTCTTTTCCAGCGACAGTCTTACCATATTCCGTCCCACCTCTTGTATGCCCGTGTGGTGACCTTTGCCGGAGACCAGAGAAGAAAACATGTTGTTCAAATTCGGTTCGGTGACGTACGACTTCGCCCTGCGGACGCATGTGATGGGTGTCCTGAATGTCACACCGGACTCATTTTTCGACGGAGGGAAATTCAGCACGGTCGAGTCCGCCGTCGCCCGGGGCGTTCAGATGGTCGAGGAGGGAGCCGATTTTATTGACGTGGGAGGGGAATCCAGCAGACCCGGATCGGATCCGGTCTCCCCGGCGGAAGAAATCCGACGGGTGGTGCCGGTGATTGAGCGATTGGCAAAAGCCTTCGCAACTCCCGTCTCCGTTGATACATATAAATCGGAAGTGGCAAAGGCGGCCCTTGAGGCGGGAGCGGTCATCGTAAACGACATCAGCGCGATGACGTTCGATGAACACATGCTCCCGCTTGTGGTGCAACAGAAGGCCTCCGCGGTCCTCATGCATATGAGAGGGACTCCCAAAACCATGCAGCTCAACCCGGAATATGAAAATGTCGTGCGAGAGGTCGGCGAGTATCTGCGGCGTCAGGCTGAGCGATGTCGTGTCGCGGGCGTTCAGCAGGTGCTGATCGATCCCGGGATCGGGTTTGGGAAGAACCTTCATCACAACCTTCAATTGATTCATAATCTAAAAGTATTTCGTTCCCACGGTTTCCCGCTCCTTGTCGGTCCCTCCCGGAAATCGTTCCTGGGGACACTGCTCGATCTTCCCGTCGATCAGCGCCTCGAGGGGACTGCAGCCGCCGTGGCAGCTTGCGTCTTGAATGGGGCCAACGTCGTCCGGGTTCATGATGTGCGGGCGATGAAACGAGTCGTGACCGTGGCGGATGCCGTTTCCCATGCGGCCTGAACTATGACCATTGTCATTATTCCCGCCTTCAATGCAGAGACGACATTGCCGGAGCTCTTAGACCGAGTCGTCACTGTGGTTGACAAAGGCTCGGTGCTTGTCGTAGATGACGGATCCTCCGACCGAACGGCGACCATTGTTGAAGAGATGGGGATTCGTCTTCTTCGGCATCGCGTCAACAAGGGAAAGGGGGCCGCGCTCAAGAGCGGGTTTGAGTATGCCCGGACGTTGCCCCGCTGTGAGGCCGTCATCACGATGGACGCGGACCTCCAGCATCTTCCCGAGGAACTCCCGAAGTTCTTTACCGCGCGCTTGTTTTCGGGAGCAAATATCGTCATCGGTTCCCGGGAACGGATCGGCACGTCGATGCCCTTCCACCGGATCCTCTCCAACGTACTGACCTCGTGGCTTGTCTCCGCCCGCGTGGGGAAGGAGATCCCCGACAGCCAATCCGGCTACCGGTTGATCGGGAGGGAAGTTCTGGATGCCGTTACGCTCGCTTCGAACGGCTACGAGATGGAAACGGAATTGCTTGTCAAGGCGGCCAGGAAAGGGTTTCAGATGACGTTTGTTCCCATCCGGACTGTCTACGGCAACGCACGCAGCTCCATGACGCACTGGTACACCACGAAACAATTTCTGCGCATCGTCCTAAAGGATGAATAATGGGTCGTTTTGACGAAGAACGTCGTGATATGATTGGGATCCTGAAAGAGAAGGGAATAACCGACGCGAAGGTTTTGCTGGCAATGACAACCGTAGAGCGGCATCTCTTCGTGAATGAACCATTTGTCAACCGCTCGTACGAAGATACGGCGCTCCCGATTGAAAAGTCCCAAACCATCTCGCAGCCCTATACGGTTGCGTTCATGACCCAGGAGCTGAATCCGAAACCCGGGGCCAAGATTCTGGAGATCGGAACCGGCTCAGGATATCAGGCCGCGATTTTGGCTGAGATGGGATGCAGGGTGTTCACGATAGAACGTCATCTTGAGCTGCTCCTGGAAGCACGGAAACTCTTTGAACGGCTCGGCTACAGGATAGCGACGCGCGGAGGAGATGGCACGGTCGGATGGTCCGAGTTTGCACCATATGACGGCATCATCGTCACTGCTGCGGCTCCCGATGTCCCCGACGCCCTGATCAGGCAACTTGCCGAAGGTGGAAGGCTGGTCATACCCGTTGGCGATCTCGATTCTCAAAGTCTCCGGGTTGTGACGAACCAGGATGGCCGGTTGGAGACAAAAGAGGTGCGCGGATTCAAGTTCGTGCCCCTGATCGGGAAGCAAGGGTGGAATGGAAAGTAAAGGAGTTGCAGAGGAGAACATGAAAGAGCGGATCCTCTTGCATCGTATTGATCACACTGCGGCGAATTCCCCTTGAGTTCCTCCCTCGTACTTGTCGGCCCGACGTCCTCTGGTAAGACATCTCTCTCTCTTCTTCTCGCAAGGAAGCTCGACGGAGAAATTGTCTCCGCTGATTCCCGCCAAATTTACAAACACCTCGATATTGGCACCGCAAAGCCGAGGAAGGCCGAGCTTCAGTCCATTCCTCATCACTTCATCGACATTCGGGACCTCGAGGAAGAATATAACGCGGGGGTCTATGGTGAACAGGCGCGGGAGGTTATCGCCGACATTCAGCGGCGAAAGAAACTTCCCATCATGGTTGGCGGGTCCGGATTGTACGTGAAGTCGGCTATTGATGGCCTCTTTGAGGGACCGGGGAAAGATCCGGAACTACGCCTTCAGCTCCAGGATCGTTTGGAGAAGACAGGACTGAACGCTATGTTTGATGAACTGAAGAAGGTCGATCCACGGGCGGCCTTGTCGATGAAAGAAATAAAGCAGCGACAGGTTCTCCGCGCCCTTGAAGTATTCTACATCACCGGCAAACCCATTTCCGCGCTCCATGAAGCACAGCGGAAGGAGCCGGCGCTTCCCGTGGTTCAGTTTGCCCTGGCATGGGAGAGAAAGGTACTGTATGAACGGATCAATGCCAGAGTGGAGGAGATGCTGCGGAACGGGTTGGTTCAGGAGGTAGAATCTCTTGTTCAGCGGGGGTATGATCGGAGGCTGAATGCACTCAATACGGTTGGATACAAAGAAATGTTCCAATTCCTCGATGGCGCGTTGAAGTATGAAGAGGCGGTGTCGCTGATCCAACAAAACACGCGTCGCTTCGCCAAGCGACAACTGACATGGTTTCGTTCCGACCCGAGAATCCAATGGATTCCGGTCGAGCGGGATTGGACCTATGAAGTCCTCGCCGATCGTATCATCGCCCGTTTTCAAAAGAGTGTTCAAAAAGTTCATTGATTTTCGACCGTCCGTTTCCTATATTAAGTCTTCGTTGAAACAGCATCGGGGCGTGGCGCAGCCTGGCTAGCGCGCTTGGTTCGGGACCAAGAGGTCGCGAGTTCGAATCTCGCCGCCCCGAC
>JBBEBV010000204.1:1565-3962 GCA_040882165.1 Bacteroidota bacterium | reverse complement strand
GTTGAAAGGCCTGGCGATGACGTTATCGAGCCCCATCCGGAACCCTGCCTAAACGACAAACCCGAACACACCACCCCGCTCTCCCGATTCCGAGAAATGGCAACAACCGCCTTCTCCCGCACCCCCTGTTTTCCGTGATTTCGCCTCCCCGTCCCATCGGCATACATCTTGCTCGACCCCTCCCACCACGAGACTATCCCCTTCCACCATTGATGAGAAAGGCCTGAGTATGCTAAAGTCTTTACTTCGACCGTTAAGCGCTTCCCTCCTGCTGGCACTCCTGCTCCAGGGATGCACAACATCGCAGGTCACCACTCCCGAACGTTCCGCTCTGCGCGGCATCGATACGGTCAAAGCCGGGCTGTTCGACACCGGCAAAATGTGGACCTTCGACTATCCTCCGACAGATTATTTTGCGCGGACATACAATTTCACTCCGGATGCAACCTGGTTCGAACGGGCCCGCCTCTCCGCTCTGCGCGTCCCGGGATGCACTGCCTCTTTCGTTTCAGAGGATGGTCTGGTCTTTACAAATCATCATTGTGCGCGCGGCGCCGTGGATGCCGTGAACCGTGAAGGGGAGAACCTCCCCCAAACGGGATTCTACGCAGCGACGCTCGCCGAGGAACGCAAAGTGCCACGGTACTATGCAGACCAGCTCGTCCTGATCGAGGATGTCACGGAGGAGATTCAAAAGGCCTTTGACCGCGGGGCAACAGACGACGAACGGATCGCGAACAGGACCCAGGCTATCGCCTCGGTCGAACAGCGTTACAGACAGTCCACCGGACTCAACTGCAATGTTGTGACGTTCTATAACGCTGCGAAGTTTTCCCTGTACGGTTACAAACGCTACACCGATGTGAGGCTGGTCTTTGCGCCGGAAACGATGGTGGCGTACTTCGGCGGCGACCCCGATAACTTTACCTACCCCCGGTACGATCTCGATATATCGTTCTTCCGCGTCTATGACGACAATGGTCAACCCTTGAAGGCTTCGAATTATTTTCGTTGGAGCATTGGGGGTGCCGCAGAGAACGAGCCGGTGTTCGTGATCGGCAACCCCGGACAGACGAACCGCTTGTACACCGTTGCTCAGTTAGAGTATCAGCGCGATGTTTCGTACCCAACGAACTTCTTCCTCCTCGATAACCTCGTCCGCATCTACACGGGGTTCATCGGGAAGCATCCCGACAAGAAGCTGAAGTACCAAACAAGGCTCTTTGGCGCGTCAAATTCCCAGAAGCTCTATATCGGAAGACTCACCGGCCTGAACGATCCCGTCCTGATGGCGAAAAAAATGGACTTCGAGCGTACGCTGAAGGCGGCCGTTGCTGCCAAGCCTGCGCTGCACGCAACGTATTCGCCGGTGTGGAACGAGATCGAGCGACTCCAGTCGGAAAAGAGAGCAATCTTTCCCGAGCTGAATGCGTTGACCATGAAGGGACTTGGCCGATCGCAGTACTTTGGACTTGCATCGGACCTGGTGGATGCGGCTTTGCAGTTGAAGCTCCCGGAGGCACAGCGGGCCCGGCAGTACACGGGAGAAGCACTTGATTCCGTGAAGCGGAGGATGGTTCTGGCCGACCTCGAACCCGAGCTCGAGCGGGAATTCCTCTCCCTGCAACTGACCGTCATGGCGTCGAACCTCGGAGGAGGCAACCCTTCCCTGAATGCCCTGCTGAAAGGCTGGACGCCGGGACAAGCAGCCGGAGTTCTGCTTCAGGAGACAGTTCTCGGCGACAAGGACAAGGTCATGGCGCTGTTGAACGGAAACCCGGACGCAATTCTGAATTCCACCGATCCGTTCCTTTCCTTCGTTGCGAAAACGGTCGACCGTGCCAGGGACCTGCGCACACAGTACACGGAGATGAATGCCCGCGAGCAGGCTCGTGTTCAGATGCTCGGCAAGGCGATGTTCGATATCTACGGCACCTCCATCCCGCCCGATGCAACGTTTACCCTGCGGATCGCCGACGGCGTCGTCAAAGGAATGCCGTACAACGGTACCATCGCCCCATTTTCTACAACGTTCTACGGCATGTATGATCGGTACTATTCCTTTGGTAAACAGGACCCCTGGAATCTGCCGGAGCGATGGTTGAATCCGCCGGCATCGTTTGACAAGAGCACGCCGTTCAATTTCTCCTCCACGAACGACATCATCGGGGGAAACTCCGGCAGTCCCATCGTCAACAAGAACCTTCAGATCGTCGGCATCGCATTCGACGGAAACATCGAGAGCCTTCCGAATCATGTGATTTATTCGGAAGACAAGATGCGCTGCGTGGGAGTGCATTCCAGCGGCATCCTGGAAGCGCTTGAAGACATCTACAAGGCGGACCGGATTGTGAAAGAACTGAAGGCCGGAAAGATGATCCACGAAGTTCACTAAGG
>JBBEBV010000204.1:0-1465 GCA_040882165.1 Bacteroidota bacterium | reverse complement strand
TTTTGCTCGCTCAGCCGGGAGGAAGTGCCAACAAGCTTTCGACCTGGATGGGGGTGCAGATGATCCCGAGCCCGGTTCTTCTTTCCACCCCGTCCGCAGCTCCTTTTGGCTTCGAGTGGGAGGCGACGCCGCTCCTGTATTCCTTCGGCATGACGAAGCTGGTTTCCCCCTGGTATTCGTTTCTCGTGGAACCCCCTGCGCGGTTCACCGGCTCCATCGAACTGGTCGTGTCGGGACAAGTTTTCACGACCAAAGTGGGGACCTCCTATTTCGGCGGATCGGTGCAGCTCCTGGGGCATATCCCGCTGATCGAAAAAGGAGAGCACCTCGGATTGAACTTCGGCCTTGCCCAGTATTCCTATTCCGACTCCAGGCCCTTGTTCAAGGTGCTTGGCGTCTCGACACTGTTCGGTATGGCGCATTTCAATCTCAAGCATAGCTCCTCCCCCACGATGTGGATGGGGTCATTGGAAATTCGGATGTTTTAACACCACTGTCACATGACATGAATTATCGCATAACAAGACGACTTAAACTTCTCATCGTTGCGCTACTCGCGCTCGGCATGGCGGGGTGCAGTTCATGGGTGCAGCGGATCGTTACGTACAGCATCGAGAATTTCGGGGAGCCGATTCAGCCCGCGGATACGATGATTGTTTCTCCCATTCTTCCTTACACGGGCCTCGCCGTTCTCTGGGGCGGCCATGCAACCGTCATGATCCAGATCGAGGACAAGGTCTTTATGACCGATCCGGCCTTCACCAAAACAGTCGGGATGCTTCTCCACCGCCTTGTTGCACCGGGGATCGACCCAACCTCTCTGGCGAAGGTCGACTATACGTTGATCTCCCATCTCCATTTCGATCATTTCAGTTTCGGGAGCCTGGAGATGCTTCCCAAAAATGGCAAGCTCCTGATTCCTCCGGGGGCGGCGGCGTACACCCCCGAGTTCGGTTTTGTTGAGACCATCGAGCTCCAAACGTGGGAAAGCATCGAGGAGAAGGGTGTCCGCATTACCGCAGTGCCGGTGCAACATTTCAGCGGACGGTACGGTGTGGACATCCCATGGCATCCCGAAAGAGGATATACCGGCTGGGTTATCGAGTATAAAGGAAAGACCGTTTTTGTTGCGGGCGATACTGGATATCATCCTGAATACTTCAAGGAGATTGGCCGTCGGTTCTCGATTGATGTCGCCGTTATACCGATCGGGCCGGCGGGGATGGGAAGCGCCAACAGTCTCGGGGGCCGGATTCACGTCTCGCCGCGGGGCGCGGTGCAGATTTTCGAGGATGTCGGGGCGAAGATCATGATCCCCATGCACCACCGGACACTCTCGTATGGTTCGACCGCAGACCCGATGATTCCCCAAAACCTGTTGGAGGCCGTCATCAACGAAAAAGGATATCAAGACCGCATTCACATTCTTGCCATTGGAGAGCGGCGCGTCCTTATGGAAGAGCCG
>JBBEBV010000203.1:0-3991 GCA_040882165.1 Bacteroidota bacterium | reverse complement strand
AAGCCGAAGATATAGAATCCAATCTCAACAATTGTTTTTAGGCTGCCCGGGCCTCTATCGCTTTTCCCTCTGCCTCCTCATCTCCGCCAGAAACACCGCGCTCGCGCTTGCCACATTCAGTGAATCGACCCCCTGATGCATCGGGATAGCCACGGCATCATCGCAGGCTTCCAGAACGCGGCTCGAAATTCCTTCCCCCTCACTTCCGAACACAATACAGCAGCTTTGCCGTAAATCCGCTTTATACAAACTCCCCTCGGTAATATGAGGATGGGCGGCAAGGGAGCGAATCCCATGGGTCGAACGAAGACGCCGGAGCGTTTCAGCAAGATCGGTCAGGGGAACGACCGGCATGGTGAAAACCGCTCCCATGGAGTTCCGCACCGCCCGACGCAGGTAGGGACTGCTCGAGGTCTCCCCGACCAGCAAGCCCTGTACCCCGAACGCGGCGCAATTGCGCACCAAGACGCCGAGGTTCTCCGCGTTCGTCATACCGTCGATCGCCACAAATAAATTCGGGGCGGGACTCTTCGCAAGAAGTTCCTCCAGTGAAGCGGGCTCCGGAATTCTTGCCACCGCCATGATCCCCTGGTGGAGATTGAACCCGACGATCGATTCCACCATTTTTTTTGGGGCGACAAAAACCTGTATGGAGGATTTGTTTTCGGAAAGGTTTGACGTATACGTTTCCAGCCACTCAGGGGTAAGGAGGACGGAGAGAACGGGGAGTCCGCTCTCCAGCAACCGCCGGACGACCTTTTCTCCTTCAGCAACGAAAATCCCTTGTTCCTCATGTTCGAGCGGCCGCCGCAACGTTCTGTACGGTTCCAGGGATGCATCGGTCAGGTCGTGTACTTCGGTAATAATCACGGTTGGAGGATGTGTATTGTTGGAGGGGAATGATACAAGATGTACGGTTGGAAATCAACGGCCCCCCGGGAAAAAACATTTCACACCTGCAGAGGTCGTGATGAGATTGTTCCCCAAACATTCCTTTGTGTTTCTCTGTGATTCTTCGTGTCCCTCCATGCTATTCTTTTGATGGGGAGGAAAATTTTCGCTACTTTGATTCGGCTTTCACCACCAGCCTCTTCCTTATGCCATCGACCAAACCGACCATTATTGTCCTCGGATCGGGATTCGCCGGCTACAGTTTTCTTCGGGCGATCAAGACCGATCTTTTCCATGTTGTGGCCGTGAGTCCGAGGAACCACTTCCTCTTCACGCCGTTGCTTCCAAGCACCACGGTCGGGACGATCGAGTTCCGCAGCATCATCGAGTCGATCCGCGTCGCATGCCCCGAGGTGACGTTCTATCAAGCGTCCGCCCGATCCGTTGATTCGGAACGGAGCGTGGTCATGTGTGAGGGAACTCCCGGCCGAGAGACGTTTGAGCTTTCCTACGACATCCTGGTCATCACCGTCGGTGGGACAAGTAACACCTTCGGCATCGAAGGGGTGCGGGAGCATGCCTTGTTCCTGAAGGAAATCTCCGATGCCCGCGCCATTCGCCAGCGTATCATCGAATGTTTTGAGCAAGCGGCCCAGCCTGCGACATCACCGGAGGAGCGGAAAAAGCTCCTTCATTTCGTGGTGGTCGGCGGCGGCCCGACCGGCGTGGAGTTTGCAGCGGAGATGTACGATTTTCTCGATGAAGACCTCCGGAAGTCTTATCCCCGCCTGGCCGGAGAGGTTTCCATCACGCTCCTCGAAGCCGGTGGCCAAATCCTGAATACGTTCGACCAGGAGCTCAGCGCGTATACCCTCAGGCTCTTCCAGCGCCAGAAAATCAATGTCCGGACCGGGTCGCTGGTCACCCGTATCGAGCGCGACACCATCATCCTGAAAGACGGCGAGACGATCCCGTATGGTCTCGTTGTCTGGTCGACGGGGATCGGGCCGACGGAGTTCACCGCAACGCAGTCGTTTCCGAAGGACCATGGCAAAATCATCACAGATGGATTTTTTCTCGTGAAAGGATTTCAGAATTTGTATGCACTCGGCGACTGCGCGACCATCGAAGGAAATCCCCTCCCGGCTACTTCTCAGGTGGCCCAACAGGAAGGAGACTACCTGGGAAGCGCCCTGAACCGAAAGCAACGTGGTAAATCCGTGAAGGCGTTTCGGTACAGGCATTATGGGATGCTGGCGTATGTCGGGAGCGGCAGGGCGCTGGCAGACCTCGCGAACTTCAAGGGAAAAGGATTCGCGACCTGGATCTTCTGGCGGTCGGCGTACATCACGAAGCTGGTAAGTCTCAAGAATAAGATGCTCGTGCTTTTCGATTGGTTCAAAACGTTCGTGTTCGGACGGGATATCAGCCGTTTTTAGGCCGGCGCGCTCTTTGCATCGCCGTTGACATTCCGTCAAAAAGAATGTATCATTGACCCTCGAAGCTTCTCCACGCACCGCTGAAGAGCATAACCACCGATCGTCAATTTTTTGGAGATCCCCTCATGAGCATCAAAGAAAAGATTGTTGGCGACGTTGTTGTTCTCTCTCTGAAGGGTAATTTGATGGGAGAGCCCGATACGACCGATCTGCGCGACAAGATCTACAGCTTGTTGCAGGATGATTTTGTGAATATCGTCCTCGACCTCGCCAAGGTGAAATGGGTGAACAGCTCCGGCCTCGGCACCCTGATCTCCTCCATGACCTCCATCAAGAACAAGGGGGGCGAAATGCGCCTTGCCAACGTCACGGACAAGGTCGAAAGCCTCTTCGTCATTACGCAGTTGATCAAGGTTTTCAAGACGTACGAATCGATCGATCGGGCCGTTGCAAGCTTCAGAAAATAGTTGATCGAACCGGCGAAACGTACCCCCATGCACATCTATCGCCGACTCCGGGTTATGCCTCCGGGGAGGCGGATCTCTTTCCCTCGTGTTGAATCAGTCATTCTTCTCTCTTCTTTCCAGGCAGAGCAGACCTTTCATTGGTTGCAGTCACCCTGAGTCCGTATCAGAATCGCGACAGCGGAGGAACGATGGCGACAACGATGACCCTTTCGGTTATTTTGATCGGTTCCTTTCTTCTCCTGCGCTCCATCCGCGAGATTTCCCTCTCCTCCAACTTCCCCCTTTGGGGAATAACCCTCTGCGGGCTTCTTGCATGGGTTTTTGTGCTAAGCACGATATCGATGCCGCTCTGGATCGTCTATCTCGTGTACGACCTTCTGGGGAATAAAAACCTCAACCAGATCTATCTTCTTCTGTTTATCGGTGTCGTCGGCGGTATGCTGTTTCAGGCGAAGGAGATGCTCGACTCGCCGCAGGTGTGGGACTTTGCGCGGACGGCCATCTGGTTCAGGCCGTACACGGTCCGAACACTGCGGCTGGATGACGAACTGGAGAAAAAGAGGATCAAGGAGATACACCGGACAACGACGGGAAAAACCGCGGTTGATCTTCCTTCAGAAGTGAAATTCAGAACGGAGGACGAAATCCGGAAACTGCAGGAAGAGGCTCGTGCGGCAGCCGGAAGAGGATTGCAGCCCGCGGGGCTCAAAGAGGACCTGTTGGAACTCCAGTCCGAACGCCCGGTTGACCTCTCCGATACCTGGAAGATCAATTCGTTCAGAAAATCTTCGCACGCCTGGTATGGTACGACCCTCGAGGTCCGGATCGATCCCGGGAGAGCGACGATCGCCTTCCGGCTGAACCTCCCCGAAATTCGCCGGGATCAGCTTCGTGAAGCGAACGCACTCTTTAGCTTCAAGCAGGATGTCTATGCCCTCCTCCAGGCCATCCATACGGAAGAATGGCTGAAGCCGTACGCATCTTTCTTTTCCACCATCGAACTCACCTGCATCGGCATCGAGACGGATGGCTTCGGCCAAACCGCCCTTCTCCCTTTTTTCCGGATCAGCGCCCGAACATCGGAGTTGGCGAAACGAGAGGGGAAATTCTTTGCGGCGACGGAACTTCACACCATCTCCACCATCAGCTTCAACAACGGGGATTCGATCGAGTAGAACCGGTCTCAAAAACCCT
>JBBEBV010000202.1:0-4055 GCA_040882165.1 Bacteroidota bacterium | reverse complement strand
CTAGAAAAGGGTGAATTGGTCGCGGGGCGCATGTCGGAAGTGCTCTGTGGAAAGTCGCAGTTTCGTCCTGTTCAAACCGTACCGGCGACACTGCATTGCAAACAGTTGTTCGATGGCTTCCGCGATGGGCCCCTCACCGGTCATGCGTTTCCCGAATTCCGATTCCGACATCTTTCCATCCCGCACGCTTCGGATGCGGTTGAGGATCTTCGCCGCGGAGTCGGGCAACTCCCGTTCCACCCACTCGACGAACAGGTCCTTCACCGCCAGGGGAAGGCGCACCAGGGTGTGCCCGGCGGACGTTGCGCCGCGATCGGCGGCCTCCTTGAGAATTGCGGGCATCTCGCTATCCGTCAGACCCGGGATTAAAGGCGCGACGTTAACACCGACGGGGATGCCGTGACGCGCAAGCGCCTCAATGGTCTCGAGCCTTTTGACGGGCGTCGAGGTCCGGGGTTCCATCTTTCGTATCAATTCGGCGTTCAGCGAGGTCACGGAGATCACCACCACAACCAGGTTGAAGGCGGCAAGCTCTTTTAAAATATCGATATCGCGCTGAACGAGAGCGTTCTTGGTGATGATGGCGAGAGGGTTCCGGAACCGGCTGAAGACCTCCAGGCACCCGCGGGTAATTCCGAGCTTCCGCTCGATGGGCTGGTAACAATCGGTGTTGCCGGAGAACACGACAACCTCCGGCTTCCATGAACGCGCATTGAACTGGTCTTCGAGAAGTCCTGCTGCGTCCGTCTTCACCAGAATTTTCGTTTCGAAATCGATGCCGGAGGAGAACCCGAGATACTCGTGTGACGGGCGGGCGTAACAATAAATACATCCGTGTTCGCAGCCTCGGTACGGGTTCAGGCTGTAGGTGAACCCGACATCAGGACTGTCATTACTGGCAAGGATGGATTTGGTGTGATCGAAATAGTACCGGGTGAGAATCTTTCGATCCGGATCGGGGGCCTCAAAGTAGCGGGCAAGGTCCTCGGGAGGTGCGCCCACATGGAGTTCCTCGAACCGGTTCGGGGGATTGAATCCGGCACCGCGCCCTTTCACGTCCAAGGGGAGCATGATCCATTTAGTGCTACTTCGTGAACTTGGTGGATCATTCTTTTCCAACAGCCTCTTAGAATGGTATATCGGTCTTCGACACCCCGGCCTGTGCCTGCTGGCGGGCGATGAAAACACGGATCTCTTCTTTAATGTCTTCCACCGTCCGTGCGTCGTCCTTCAGGAAGTACTCCGACCATTTGGTGCCGTAGCGGACATGGTTTATCTCATCCGACCAATCTGCGTCGGCAAAGATCATCGAACGGCCGTCCCCTTCCTGCTGGTACTTGAGAACCCGGGGACTCTTGCGCTTCATGAAGAAAACTTCAAGGTCGCGCGTAAGATAGACAAGCCGGTGGAGGAACGGCCAGTTTTGGGATTGGTCGAAGAAGAATGTATCTACGCGGCTTGGCTCCTCCCCCAGTTCCTTCAACCGGATGGCGCCGAACTGCGAATGGCGCAACTCATCCCAGCAATGGTGAGCCATATCATATTGGAATTCCCACGGGCAGCCCGCATCCCAGGAATCAACGATCACGCTGGCCAGCAAACCGACCGCCCACAGTTCGTTAAAGAAAACCGCGAATTGTTCCTTCACGCTTTGTTCATGCGGCATGGATTCGCGCTCCTCGTACTTTGCGAGAGGCTTCCGGGCAATGCGCGAATCAAATTTCAGCTCGGTCGATCGTCGATGCATGCGGGCATGGGGCCGCTCCAGCGCCGGTAACGGAGGAACCTGGAGCGTACCGTGGATTCCCCCGGCCCTGAGAAGCAGATCCCCGATGTAGCGCTGCCATGGAACGGCACCATCATGTCCTGTGGGACATCGTTTGATAATATCCTCTCCCCACCGTAGGTGGTTTTCCAGGTCGGGGATCATCCGTTGCAGAATCCTGATCTCCCCCGCATTGGCAGCGGTATCCGCCACACTGAGATGGTCCCGGTAAGCCTGCAGCAACGGCTGTTTCACTCCACCGTACAAGCCGGCAACCAGCTCCGTCACATCGCGGGCGTGCAGGACCTCGTCGAGAGCGAACTTGAGGGTCGGGGCGATGTCGGCCTCGGCATGGCCGCCGCGCAACTCAAGCAAGCGTTCGCGCATCCATTGAACATGCTCCGCGTGGTCCCACAAGTGGTACCCGAGAATATATTTGTCTTCGTACATCGGGGCTTCCAGGAGCCACGCTGCACAGATGCGGACACACTCTTGCTCGATGAAAATGTAGCGACGGAGCAATGCCGCGGATTCAGTGACGCTCAAGCCCCGGTACGAACGCTCGGCCGGGAGGAGAGTGAACGGAATAGTTTCCATGGGTTTCCCTGAGACGTACCGCTCGGAAAGAAGCGCTTATTTTTCACCACCGATGACACAGCGACACACACGGATGAACACGGATGAGCGCGAAAAAAAGCGCAAAACAAAAAAAACTTCAAGAATTTTGTGCTTTCTGTGCATTTTTGTGGCAAAAAAATCAATAGGGTTTTTGAGACCGCTGCCAGTCACTTTCCATCAAGATACCTCACACCGGGGGTCCAACGAAAAAAATCCTCTATTACAATCCATTAAGAAAACGAACGCGTCATCCCCATCGTCCCGGAATCTTCGCCCCGCATTTAAAGCAACACCCCTGCTGCAGCTTGTTGCTCACGACATGAAATCCGTCTCGTTCAATGACTATGGCCTCGCAGCCGGGACAAAAGGTATGTTCATACTTCTCCACCCCTCCGGGCCGATTCCCTGCGTACACATACCGCAGTCCGGACCGGTGCCCGATCTCCGCCGCGTGTATCAGCGTCTTCACCGGCGTCGGGTCGGGGTCGGTCATCTTGTAGTCTTGATGGAAGGCGGTAACGTGCCACGGAATATCCGGTGAAACGGAACTGATAAAGTTCGCGATGTCGGTCAACTCTTCGTCCGAATCGTTGAAGCCCGGGATGATGAGCGTGACGATCTCTACCCAGGTTCCGCCCTCGTACAGCGTTCTGATCGTATCGAGCACGTTCTGCAGAACGCCGCCGAGCTGCTGATACTCTTTCTGGCGGAATCCCTTCAGATCCACTTTGTACAGGTCGACCCATGGCCTGATGTATTCCAGCACTTCCGGGGTCCCATTGCCGTTCGAGACGTACGACGTGACCAGCCCGACGCTCTTCGCGAGCTTGAAAATCTCAACCGCCCATTCACTGGTGATGAGCGGCTCGTTATACGTGCTGGTGACGATGCGCGCCTTCGACCGCAACGCGGTATCGATAAATTGTTCGGGTGTGAAGAACTGTGGCGGGGAGATCGCTTCAGGATCGCGCAGGGCCTGAGAGGTCACCCAGTTCTGACAATAGGGACAGTGGTAGTCGCACCCCAGCATCCCGAAACTGAGGGCCTGGGATCCGGGATACGCATGGAAGAAGGGTTTCTTTTCGACAGGATCGAGAGCGACACCGGCGGCGTAACCCCATGGAACAAAGAGTTTGCCTTCCCGATTAAACCGGACGCGGCAGATGCCGTCTTTTCCGGGTCCGATCTTGCACCGGTGTCCGCACGCGTAGCACCGGACCCAGTCATCGGCCATCGGTTCATACAACTGGCCTTCCCTGGTATTCCCCGCAAGCAACTCCTTTAAGGTTCTCTCCTCCGCCATACAATCACCTCGGGTACAAAGTACGTTGAACGGGGACTGATGTCAAGCGCGGGAAGACAGAAGTCAGAGGTCAGAGGTCAGAGGTCAGAATTGAGTAGGTTGCAATCCGCCGTCTGCCATCTGCGATCTGTCGTCTGTCGTCTGCCGTCTGCCATCTGCCATCTGTCATCTGCCGTCTGCCATCTGCCATCTGTCATCTGTCATCTGCCGTCTGCCATCTGCCGTCTGCCATCTGCCATCTGCCATCTGCCGTCTGCCATCTGCCATCTGCCATCTGCCATCTGCCATCTGTCATCTGCAATCTGCCATCTGCCATCTGCCATCTAACCTACAACTCATCAAACCATGTCTTCATCCTGTTAAAAATGC
>JBBEBV010000201.1:0-26111 GCA_040882165.1 Bacteroidota bacterium | reverse complement strand
CAGGCCGGCGAGCAGCATCAACCGGCCCACCAGAAGAGTGGGTGCGGCAGGACTCAAACTTGCGACATCTGCCTTGTAAGAGCGCCTGAGCACGCCCGACGACGTCCGCTACTGACCAATTCAGCAGGTGAGAGCGATCCTAACGGTCACCGATGGACACCAACGATCATCCGTGGACGCGCTCATTTTGTAATATGGAGGTCTTGAGCGAAGCGCACGATCGGTGTGGGCCCGTCGTCAGCAATAGAACGCGACGGGCAACCCCGTGCAAGTTTGAAGAATCGGGTGTGGAATCGCACCGCGAGTACGTCGCGCTGGCGGGAATAGGCCGCCGACCGAGTACGTCGCCGCGGACACCGTCGCCAGGATCCCAAGATCGGCGCGTCCAGTGGGGGCATGTCGAAGGATCCGTACTCGCGGGCTCAGAAGTGACGGCAGGGCGGCAACGATGCCGTTCATCCGATCGAACACGAATACTGCCCGGGTGAGGTCCGTCTGGCTGCGCTACAGGCGACAGGCTTCGACGCGTATCGCAAGCATTCCTAGTCTTCGCCGGTTGCGCCAACGCGCGTCCCAGAATTCATCCCACTTTGATTGTGAATCCGCTGCAGTTGCCTCAGATCGGTCATTGGATCGACGGGGCCGTGGTCAACGGGCCGGAGGGGACCGCACCCGTGTTCAACCCTGCGACAGGGGAGCAGACCGCGGTCGTCGCCCTGGCGTCGGTGGCCGACGTCGATCGGGCGGTCTCCGTCGCGGCGACCGCGTTCCTAGGTTGGCGGACGACCCCGTTGTCGGCCCGGGCCGAGATGCTGTTCCGGTTCCGAGAGCACCTCGACGCCAACCGCAAGGAGCTGGCGTCGGCACTCACCGCCGAGCACGGCAAGGTGATCGCCGACGCACTGGGCGAGGTCGCCCGCGGCATCGAGAATGTGGAGTTCGCGTGCGGTATCCCGAACCTGCTCAAAGGCGAGTTCTCCGAGCAGGCAGCCCACGGCGTGGACGTGTTCTCGATGCGCCAGCCGCTCGGCGTGGTCGCGGGCATCACGCCGTTCAATTTCCCCGCGATGGCGCCGTTGTGGATGCTGGCTAATGCCATCGCCTGCGGGCACACGTTCGTACTGAAGCCGTCGGAGAAGGTCCCGACCGCGTCGTTGATCATCGCGGATCTCGTGAAGCGGTCCGGCATCCCCGATGGTGTCTTCAACGTTGTGCAGGGCGACGCCGTCGCGGTGAACCGGATCCTCGAGCACCGTGACATCGCGGCGGTGTCGTTCGTCGGGTCCACGCCGGTGGCACGCCACGTGTACGAGACCGGCACGCGCCACAACAAGCGGGTGCAGGCGCTCGGCGGCGCGAAGAACCACATGGTTGTGCTGCCCGACGCCGACATCGACATGGCCGCCGACGCCGCGATCTCTGCCGGCTTCGGCGCCGCGGGCCAACGGTGCATGGCGATCTCCGTCGTGGTCGCCGTCGGATCGGTCGGTGACGAGCTCGTCGCCGCGATCGCCGACCGAATTCCGAAGGTGACGGTGGGGCCAGGCGACGAACCGACGTCGGAGATGGGCCCGTTGTCCACGCGTGAGCTGCGCGACCGCTCCGCCGACTACGTGGCTGGCGCCACCGACGAGGGTGCGACCGTGGTGGTGGATGGGCGCGCGAGCGCGACCGACGACGCCGGCTTCTTCATTGGCTGCTCGGTCGTCGACCACGTGCAGCCCGGCATGCGGCTCTACGACGACGAAATCTTCGGTCCGGTCCTGGCAGTCGTGCGCGTCGACACCTACGACGATGCGCTGCGGCTCGTGAACGACAGCCCGTACGGCAACGGTGTGGCGATCTTCACCCGTGACGGCGGTGCGGCGCGTCGGTTCCAGTCCGAGGTGCAGGTGGGCATGGTGGGCGTGAACGTGCCGATCCCGGTGCCGGTCAGCTACTACAGCTTCGGGGGCTGGAAGAACTCGCTCTTCGGCGACACCCACATGTACGGCCCCGAGGGCATCCACTTCTACACACGCGGCAAGGTCGTCACCGCCCGCTGGCCCGACCCGGCCTCCTCCCAGATCGACCTCGGCTTTCCTCAAAGCCGGTAGTGGGCTCTCGTTAGGGCGGTTGACTACCCATCGCCGACTTGCCGTCTCGGGAGACCGTTCAGTCTGCTCTCACGCCATCTCGTTCGAGGAGCACAAGGACTCCAGCGATCTGGCGTCAATTCCCAGCGTCGAACGGTACGCATCGGCCAACGTGGCGCGCAACGTTCATGGCGCCCATTTCTTGGTCGCCTCGAGCGCTCGGAGAGTCTGCAACTCCTCTACTGTTGGCGGAAGAGTGAACGTCGTCGGCGATGCGACGCGCAGTTCCCATCCGGTTGCAGCACGGGCAGTCTCGACTGTTACGCCCTCGTGGAGATCTGTGAGTACGAGCTCTAGCGAATCCGGATCCGGACGCAAGATGCCAAGATCGGTAATGACGATCTGCGGCCCAGCGCCCCGCAGACCGAGGGCATCCCGCCCACCCGGGCCGCCCGGATGCCCCACCGAAGTCAAGAAGTCGAGTTGTTCCACAAAAGTTCGGGGACTCTGACGAACGACGACAATGACCCTACGCGCCGCTGCTGCAATCTCAGGCGCGCCACCGCCTCCCGGGAGTCGCACGGTGGGGCGCTCATAGTCGCCAACAACGGTCGTGTTCACGTTGCCAAATGGATCGATCTGGGCAGCACCGAGGAAGCCGACGTCGATGCGGCCCGCCTGAAGCCAATACGCAAAGATCTCCGGCACCGAGACGATGGCGTCCGCGGTTTCGGCGAGTTCACCGTCACCTATCGAAAGCGGAAGCCGCGTCGGCTTGGCCCCGATGGTGCCCGACTCGTACACCAGCACGACGTTCGGCGCGTGGGTCAATCGGGCCACGTTTGCCGCCGTACTCGGAATACCGATGCCGACGAAACACACCTCGTCCTCGCGCAACTCGCGAGCCGCGGCGATTGTCATCATCTCGTCAGACGTGTAACCGACGTCAGACACGGGGCACATCCAGCCCACCGATGGATCGAAGGTACTCAGCAAAGTCAGTTGTGCCGTGAATATGCCTATCGATCCAACACCGGAACCTCTCCCGATCACGGGCAATCAAATCCCACGCCTCGTAGAAGGCGTTGTCGCGCTCGGAGTACCCATGCGCATACGAGGGATGCGAACCGTTGGGCACGATGCATACAGCATCGACGACCCATGTCGGAATGATTACCCCGTTTGGACGCGGCATGAATTCATCGACGACCTCTTCTACCGTCACGATGACCTTCTTGGCCGATAGCACTGCCTCCTTTTGTACGCCGCTGATCCCCCACAGCATCACGTTGCCACGACGATCTGCGTTCTGCGCGTGGACTATCGCAACATCGGGATTGAGCGCCGGCACGGCTGTGAGATCCTCGCCGGTGAATGGGCAAGTGATCTGCTCGGTCCGGGTGTGCTGCATGAGGTCGGTGCCTACGTATCCGCGGAGAGTGCCGAACGGCAGACCGGACGCGCCCGCCACATAGCGGGTCGCCATGCCTGCGTGGCTGTGCTCCTCAAGCTGGAGTCGATTCGGCCAGCCATTCTCGACAGCGTCCCGGAACCGATGCAGTGACCCAACGCCGGGATTTCCACCCCAGGAAAAGACGAGTCTGCGCGCGCATCCCGCCCCGATCATCTGGTCGTAGATCACATCGGGTGTCAAGCGGGTGAGCGTAAGATCGCGACGCTGTTGGCGAATGATTTCGTGGCCGGCTGCGAAGGGAACGAGGTGCGTGAACCCTTCAAGCGCGACTTCATCTCCGTCACTGACAAGGGCGGCCACAGCGTCACGCAAGTCGGTTAGGTCCGCCATTCAGTCACTTCCGACTTTTCGACGAGGCCTCTATAGCGGTTGACCAAGTGAACTTCCCCGTTGCGGTAGTTCGCGACGCATCATCTCGCACTCATGCATCTTTCCCCTCGAACTCGGGGACGTGAAGTACCGGATCTTCCGCCAATCGAGATGCAATCGGATATCAACCGCTTACACGAGGCCGATCCCAAACGGCAACGAGGCGGCGATTGCAAACACCTAGGCAAGTCAGGGTATTGCCAACTTACGGAGTATGTAGCTCGGTGTCAGGGGAACGCTGGTGATTTCCACGCCAAAAGTGTGCAGGGCGTCCTCGACAGCATTCGCGATGGCCGCCGGTGGGGCGACTGCGCCGGCCTCTCCGACTCCCTTCACACCCAGAGGGTTAGTAGGTGATGACATCTCGATGTGGTCGAGCCAAAGACGTGGGATCTCCACCGCAGTGGGCAACACGTAGTCGATGAAATTTGGATTGAGGAGTTGGCCCGTCTCGTCATAGACGAGGCCTTCGAAGAGCGCAGCACCGATCCCCTGAGCGACCCCTCCGCAAATCTGACCGTCCACGACTTGGGGATGCAGAATCCGTCCGCAGTCGTGCACAACGCCATAGTCGAGGATCTCAACAGCGCCCGTGTCGCCATCGACCGCAACACGCACGGCGTGTACACCGTATGCAAAAGTCACCGTGCGGGGCTCGAAGTAATCGATCGCTTCGAATACTGGTTCGTTTGGCGGTAGTTCCGGATGCTTCGTCCGGATCTCACGAATGAGGTCGGTCAATGAGATCGTCCGCGCCGGTGTACCCTTGACTCGGACGACGCCGCCTTCGATCTCCAGGTCGGAAGGAGCAATCTCGAGCAGCTCGCCGGCTGCGCGAAGAATCTTGCTGCGTACTTGTCCTGCTGCCTCGGCAATAGCACTCCCCGCGACGACCGCAGTTCTGCTCGCAATCGTTCCCCACCCCCGCGGTATTGCCTGGGTGTCGCCTCCGACCAGATTGACCCTCGTCCGCTCCAGCCCGATTTCATCTGCGGCAAGGTGAGCAAAGACCGTTTCGTGACTTTGTCCTTGGGAACATGCGCCCGTGGCGATTTGCAATACACCGTCATCGACAATCCGAAGCACAGCGCCCTCGAACGGTCCAATTCCGGTTCCTTCTACATAGGTTGCAAGACCTGATCCGACATAGCGACCATCGAAGGTTCGCTCATCGCTACTCGTTCTTGCATCGAGCCAATCGACCGCCCGCTCAAAGCAACCACGAAAATCCCCGCCGTCGTAGACAATCTCTTCTCCATCGCGGTAGAGAATGCCGACTTCATACGGCATCTCTTCCCGGCCTATGAGGTTCCTCCTTCGTATCTCCACGGGGTCAAATCCGGCTTCGCGCGCTGCGATGTCGAGAATCCGCTCCATGGCGAAGACTGCTTCGGGTCGACCCGCGCCTCTGTACACGCAAAGCGGGACCTTGTTCGTGACAACCGCCGTCGCCTCGACCTCTAGATTTGGGACCCGGTAGCAACCCATCAGGTGAGCGATTGTGTTGTATGGCTGGACGACTCCAAGCGGATTCGCTGCACCGTTGTCAACCACAAAGTGATCTCGCAGCGCAAGGATGCGACCCTCGGCATCGAATGCAATCTCGATGTCGTGTTGCTGATCTCGGGAATGCGTGCTGGCGAGAAAGTGCTCGAGGCGATCTTCGATCCATTTCACCGGGCGCCCCATGACTACGGCGAGGTGCGCGATGACAAATTCCTCAGCATACGGAATCGCTTTCACGCCAAACCCGCCACCTACATCTGGAGCGATGACTCGCACATTCTCGACAGGGAACTGAAGCATCTCCGCGATTGCATCACGGACCATGTGTGGTACCTGGGTACTCGACCAGACTGTTAATAGCCCTGTCGATGAATCGAAGTATGCGACGACGCCTCGCGTCTCAAGCGGGCTGGCTGCCAAGCGGCCCGAATGCAGCCGACGTCGAGTTCGATGTGCCGCTGACGCGAAAGCGGCATTCACATCCCCCTTTGAAACCGAGAGATGAAGCGCCCTGTTGTCGGGCCATGACTCGTACAAGCGGGGACCATCCAACCGAAGGGCCTCTTCGGCGCTTGTGACAGCATCGAACTCAGATAGATCGACGTTGACGAGTTCCGCCGCATCTTCGGCCAGATAGGGATCGTCGGCAACAACGACTGCGACTGCTTCCCCGACATACCGAACTGTTTCGGTTGCCAAGACGCGGCGGTCTTCGCGCCTGACAAATGAATCCGCACCGAGCTTCGAAAGCAGGGCGGCCTCAAAGACGCCGCCATCGGCCTTGTTCTCCGCAATCGGTGGCAGCGCGGTCGCGAGATCACGGCCCGAATAGGCGGCTAGTACGCCCGGATTCTCTAGGGCCTTCTCGACACTTACATCACGCAACGACGCATGAGCTGAAGTACTCCGCACAAAGTATGCGAAACACTGGTTCGGAAGGTTGATGTCGGCAACGTACGTTGCTCTACCTGATAACAGTCGTCGGTCCTCGGTTCTCCTGAACCCCGAGAACGCTGACGAATCCGGCTGGCTCACGCGCCGCCTTCGGAATCTCTTGCCGCAATAGCGGACTCCATGGAATCGATGATCGACGTGTAGCCCGTACACCTACATAAATGGCCTGCGAGGATTTCAATGGCATCTTGGCTTGAGAAGGACAGCTCGTCGAACTCGCACGCGAGAGCAAGCAGCAATCCAGGCGTGCAGAAGCCACATTGCAGTCCGAAGTTTGCTGAGAAAGCCCTTTGGAGAAGATGCGGCGATTCATTGGTTCCAAGACCTTCAATCGTGGTGACGGAGGCACCGTGTGCCTGCACAGCAAACATGAGACAACTGCGCGTCGCATCACCGTCGACGATGATGGTGCATGCACCACAGACTCCATAGCCGCATCCGATGTGCGTGCCGGTGAGCTGCAGGTCATCGCGGAGAAGGTCCACGAGGAGTTTCCGTGACCCGACAGAGCATTCATGCGTTCGCCCGTTGACTGTCAATGAGATGTGGTGGACCTCGTCCACTAGGCGGCCATTCCTTGATCTCCTACTGCCAAAGCAAGCGCACGTCGAATGGCGACACTCGAGAGGTGGCGACGTTGCGGACCGGATGCCTGAAGGTCGTTCAATGGGACAACCGATTCACCGCCGACGCGTGCCGCGGCTGTTATGGCTTCTGGATCGAGTCGAACACCGATCAGCGCATTCTCCGCGTCAAGCAAGCGACGCGGACGCGATTCCGCGCCGCACAAGGCAATCCGCGCTGATCCGCACGTCAGATCGTCAGCCACATCGACACTTACGGCCGCCCCCACGAGCGCGAATGCTCCTGCGCAACGGGCGAATTCAACGAAACCGATTCTGCTCCGAGGCGAATTCGGTCGAACGAGAACATCAGACATGAGTTCCGTGGGCTTGGTTCTGGTTTCGTAGGCGCCTACGAAGAACTCGTCGGCTGGAACCTCGCGTCGCCCGGATTGATCTTGAAGCACGATATGTGCATCAAGCGCGATCATCACGGCCGGCAGCTCAGAAGCCGGATCGGCATGAGAGAGGTTTCCGCCGAGTGTCCCACGCCGCCGAATCTGACGGTGCCCTATGTGTCTGGCTCCCAAGGCAACGAGGGGTAAGGCCGCCACGAGCTTTACGTCATTTTCGAGAGTTGATTGCCGTGTCATCGCACCGATCCGAATCACGCCTCCACTATCAGCATCAATCTCGTTCAGTTCAGAGATTGCATTCAGATCGAGCAGGACCTCCGGGCGCGCGAGCCGGAGGTTCATCAGCGGAACCAGACTCTGGCCCCCAGCCAGAGGTCGCGCGTCATCGCCATGCTGCGCCAGGATCGATAACGCTTCCTCTAACGAGCGCGGCTTCTCATAGCGGAACGGTGCAGGTTTCAACGTCCTCAACCCTGTTCAGGACGCCGTGTCGTTCGGCCCGATCGCTGGAGATGTGTCAACTGACCCCACGCCCCCCGGTTATAGGGATGTCGGCACCCGTGATCCACGATGACTCGTCCCCGATAAGGAAACGGATGACAGTTGCCACGTCCTCTGGCTCGCCCACGCGGCCCAGAGGAAACATGTCCTTCCACTCGGTCATCAACGCTTCGGAGTCCTCGACTGGCATCCCCGCGGCGGTGAATATTTCGGTGCGGATGAGCGACGGTTGCACGACATTGACTCGGATGCCATCGGGCGCCAACTCAAGCGCTAGGGCACGGCTGAGCGCTTCGATTGCGCCCTTCGTAGCCACGTAGATCGACATGGCAGGCAGGGCCCTACGAGTAAGGAGAGAACTCAAGTTCACTATCGAACCTCGAGTGCGCCTGAGTCCCGGCAGGCATTCCTGAACCATGGTGACGACGCCTTCCACATTGGTGAGGAACTGTTCGCGAATGTCGGCAGGCGTGACCTCTTCGATGCCCCTAGGGATGAAGATTCCGGCTGCGTTCACGAGCCCTCGAACGTCGCCCAACTCCTTGGTGATCTCCGAGATGCATGACGTCACCTGTTCCCTATCCGTAACATCACATACAAAATCGACGACCGTGCCAGACGGCGTTGCATAGCCAGTCAACCGGTCGGCGCGCCTGCCCAAGGCAGCTACGAGAAAGCCAGCATTCGCGAGTGCTTCGCAGGTGGCATAGCCGATTCCGGAACCAGCGCCAGTAACGACCACTACACCCAAATTGTCAGGCATTTCCATCTCCCTTCAGCCCACACCGGGGTCAATGAAGCTCTGGAAACCCTCGTGTGAACCTTCAGATCTGCACACATTCAACGCTCAACGTTCCCTAAGCGGTTCGGGATCACCGAGTAGCGAGGAGGTACACCGCGGCTGCAATAGCCGCGGTGGACACGGCAAGGGCAAGGAGAACATGCGCTATGCGACGCTTCCCGATGAGATCGACAATGTTGATTGACGAATCCTTGCTCGTGCTTTCTTGAGCATCGCTTTTCGGGCTTCCGCCCATACTCATCTCGCCGTCCGAAGACAGCAGATCCTGGCGAACGTTCTCAACGAAGAGTGCGATCAGCTTTGTACTCACGTCTGCCATGACGCCTCGCCCGAACTGCGCAACCCGACCGCTGATTGCGAGCTCAGTAACCAGATCGATTCGAGTACCCGCTTGCACTTCCGAAAAATTTGCGGTGATCATCGCTCGAGCGTTCCCCTGACCACGAGTTTCTCGATCCGCAGCTTCGATCACAGCGCGCTTGCCATCCTCGTCACACGAAAGCATGCGAGCCGTTCCTCGATAGTGAGCGGTCGCGGGACCCACCTTGACGCGGACCGATCCTTTGAATTCATTCTCCTCGGCACTCTCAAGAGTCGCCCCGGGGCATGCACGGCGCAATGCGTTCGATGTCCGTCAGGATCTGCCATGCCTGCTGCAGCGGCACGTCGACCTCAAAACTGTCTCGCAATTCCAATGTGACTTCCTTTCTGGGTTGCTCCAAATGACCGGGCCGACCATGAATCCGGCCTAGCTCATGGAACTGGAGTCACGAGCCGTGCGCTCGTCCTGCAACTTCTCTTCGATCATCCTCCGAAGTCGCATGATGCCTGCGTCGAGTTGAGCAGGACGCGAGTCGCCCCATGCCTCGTCCGGATCTCCCTGTGAAGCGATGATCCAATTGTCTTCGGTATTGACCTGCGCCTGGGCGGTGCGCCCCCACTCGTCAAAATGCTTCGCCCACGCCACACGAGCCGCGTCATCAGGAGTGTGCATTTGATAACTCGTGTACGTGACGACATTGTGAGCGTCGACCGGAACTGACCACTGGTAGCAGTAGACGTCACCTGCGGGTGGCAAAGGAAAGTCAAGTTCCACCAAACACGGCAAATGAATGGTTACGCCTCCTGGCTGACCAACTCCATCGACGACCTTCTCGCTCCTGAGAACACCGTCTTCAACTACGACAGCTCGCATTACTCCCTCGGTGGGAAACCCGGAATCCGGCACTGATTCGTCGTGCAAGTACGCGGCGTGCATGAGATCTGGGAGGTTGTCCATCACCAGCGGCCAAGGCACCGGCGATGGATACTCCTCGATCGACCCCGTCCATTGTGGGTCGGCCAGAACATCGGGAACGCGCAGCGCCGCCACTTCCACGGATCGATCAAGAGCCATGAAGGCCCAGATCAAGCCATGAGATTCCTCCACTGGGTACGACCACGTGCACACGGTGTTCGCTACGGAGCCGCTCGGACCATCCGTCGGTATGAGTGTGCACTGGCCCGTTCCGTCGTATTGCCATCCGTGGTAGCGGCACTCAAGGGTGTCCCCGCGAATGCGCCCCAACGAGAGCTGGACGCGTCGGTGCGGGCAAGCGTCCGGGAACAGGTGAGTGCTGCCAGCGCCATCACGCCACAAGACCAAGTCTTCGCCGAGCCGGCGGATGCCAACTGGCTCGACACCCAAGTCTTCAGATCGCAAGATCGGGTACCAGTAGTTCCGCAGGAATGTTTCATGAGATCCATCTGCAAAGCGGTGGATCAAAGTTGTCTTTTCGGGCTTTGTCATTGATGCCTACCTCCGACGGCATGCTGAGCGCACGCAACTTCCACGGCGATCCAGAATCCGAGTTACGAGCGGTTGTTATCTCAAATCACAAGGCTCGAGGGACGCGGATCAGATCAACGTCACGTCAAACGTCGCTTCAAGATGGTCGCCCTTCGCCGTGATCGGAACCGCCAGACTGTCTTTGGCTGCGTTCACGCGATCATTGTGGAGCCACTCGTCGTCAGTGAAATAGAGCTGCGTAACAAGCGTTGGATGCGAATCACCAGCAATCTTGAAGTGGATGTGTGCTGGCCGAAACGCATGCCAATCAAGCATGTTAAGGAGCGTTCCGACCGGCCCTTCCTTCGGGATCTCGTATGGACTCGGCTTGATGGTCCGGAACTCGTATCGACCGTCTCCATCGGTCTTCAGCGCCCGACGGAGGTAGTAGTCCTCCTTGCCGCTGGTCTGATGCTCGTACTCTCCTTGCGCGTTGCTCTGCCACACCTCGATAACGGCATTCTCGATCGGGTTCCCATCTAGGCCGACAACCCGGCCTGAGATGTAGAGGGGTTCCCCTGGTTCATTGTCGGGGGAAACTGAACCACCGTTCTCGATGAAGGGCGCGCCTTCTCGATAGTACGGTCCAAGCACGTTCGTAGCAGTTGCACCCTCGGCCTCGAACGGATGCGTGTTGTCATCAACGACCCGGGTCAACGCGAGTGCGTCAGTGAGAAGCCCCAACTCGCCACGCTGAGTCAAGTCTGTAAGGAATCCAACCGCGGCGAAGAACTCATCATTTGTTACTTTCTGGTCGGAGAGCGCTTGGCTGATGCTCTTCACTACCGCAGTTGTGACTTCTGCAAGTCTCGGATTGCTCATCGTCTTCCTCCTAGGTCTGTTGTGCGGCATTGACATGACGGCATGTCAATGATCGATCCGATAGTGGTCAAGCTTCTCCTCATCCAAATCCACGCCGAGTCCGGGGCGTTCGCTGACTGCAATGTGGCCATCCACGATCATCTGCGGTTCGGTCAGCAGATCATCTGCCATGAGCATGAAGGCGGTCAGTTCAGCTGGCTGCACCGTTGTGGATTCGTGGGCGACTGCGAACGCGACCGACGCAGCTGCGCCGAGCATCCCTTCGACCTGACTCCCAACGCGTACGCCTGTTCCGAGCGCCTCGCACAGTGCGAGGATCCTCTGCGATTTGGAAAATCCGGTGCGAGCGACTTTGACAGAAATCGCGTGCGACAAGCCGTCCAAGAGGTTCCGAGCAACTTCCGAGAGGCCGTCACAACTCTCATCGCCGACTATTGGAACCGGAGATAACTTGGCAACGCGACGGCGACCCAGGACGCCGTCATTCGGGCATGGTTCTTCAATTTGGGTGACGTTCAACTCATAGAGCGCTCTTGCTGCTGCGACCGCGTCTTCTGGAACCCAACCTCGGTTTGCGTCGACATAGAGCTCCACGTCGTCAGGGAGCGCCACTCGAAGTGCCTGACAGACTTCGATGTCGAGACTCCATGGTCGGCGTCCGACCTTCACTTTGAAACTCGTGACACCGTATTGCCCGTTAACGCTCAACGCTTCGTCAACCATCCGTGATGGCGTGTCGAAGCCGACCATATGTGCGACGCGAACCGATGTAGCCCAGCCGCCCAACAGCACGTGGCAGGGCTGTCGTAGCGCCTGCCCAACGATGTCCCAGATCGCAACATCGACCGCTCCCTTAGCCGTGTGGTTCGCGACTGTTAAGTCGAGCGCCTTCTGAACCGCTTCACGGGCGAGGGGATCGACTCCAATGATGCGTGGTGCAAACCAGTTGCCGATAGCGGCAACGATCGATTCCTGGGATTCGCCGTAGGTGTACGGGCGAGGGAGCGCTTCGGCATGACCAACGAGACCCTCGTCCGTTCGGACCCGTACAAGCACATGGTCCGCCTTCGCGACCTCCCCGCTCGCAAATTGGAACGCGCGGTGATACGGAATCTCAAAAGGGATCGCATCAATTGCTACAACTTTCACCTGGCAATCATCCTTTCGGCTGACGGTGAAATGAAGTACCGTCTCATGGCCCCACCGATACCTTTCCGATATCGAAAGGCCGGTGGCTACCGCGTGCGCCCAAGGACCAAGAACGGCTTTGCTGTCGCGTCACGAGTGATGCCGCGCGGATCCGGTTCCACCCCCGCAATGCCTCGACGCTCTCCGTCATCGCTCCATGCGGATGACGGCCGCTCTCGGCGCTTTACCTTGAGTCAACCTGAGCGCAGCAGAGGTCGGCGCTGGGGCGACTCCGGCAAGCCATTTCTAATCGTTGGCTTGCTCGGAGCCGCTCCAGCCCCTAGCTGTGGGGATCTACAGGTCCCGCTCGAGGACACCCGGATCCAACCAAACTTCCATATCAACTTTGCCGACATTCTTGGGAGTGAAGGCGGCGAATGGCGCGCGTATGACCTCCGTCGGGACCTCACCCGATCCTTCGAGTTGGTTCACACACCAACGCGTGAGCCACTGTGCCGCCCTGACCGGAGAGTCCTGAAGCACGAGGTCAAAGGTTCCGTCCTTGATGAGATCGATGTCACCCGTGGTTTGAACACCCCCGCCGGCGAGAAAGACGTCCTTCGGATCCTGCCCTGCAGCGCGGAGTGCCTGGATGGCACCAGTCATCTCCAGCATCGTGGTCGTCACGATCGCGTCGACTTCTGGCTCAGCAACGAGCGCGTTCTCCGTGGCTGATTGTGTGTCAGCCGGGTCGAACCCAGGGAAGTCATCCTCGAACGTGATTTCAATGTTGCGGTTCTTCTTCTTAGCCAGCTCATCTTCGAGGCCCTGTCGTAGCGTCGAAGCGTAACTGCCACCCGCACCGCCGAGGAGCAGGTAGACATTCCCCTTGCCCTTCAGAGCCTTGCGCACTCCCTGGGCAATCTTTACGCCCATTGAATGAATGTCGTTGTCGAGGCGGACCGTTGTTTCCGCGCTGCTCGGTGCAACCGGCCCAGCACACACGGGGATACCGGCTGCATTTGCACGTTCGATCAATGGGTTCAATCCGTCGACTGAGACAGGCCACAAGATGATTGCATCGGTTTCGGACGCTATCGCCGCCTCAAATTGTGCCGTCTGGTTCTCTGGCTTGTCGTAGCCACCTGAGTCCGAGATCTCGATCGTGACACCTAGTTCAGCAGCTTCATCCTCAAGAGCGGCGGCGTAACTCTGAAGATCCGCTTCGAAACGGTGCGGCAACAATGCCGTGAACCTGTAGTCCCTCGAGGGCTCCGTAGCTACAACCGAATCAGTTACAGGTTTGCCGACGTACTGGCCATCTTGTTTTGCCTCTCGCGGTATGGCATCGCCGGCAGACGCGACCGGCACTAAAACTGTCAGCACGACCATCAATGAAATGGCGATCGCTATGGATTCCTTACGCACGTAGCGCATGCCTATCTCCCCCTATTGTCCAGTTTTCCGAATCGATTGACCGAATAGGGCTGCGAGAATTGCGTCTTCATCGAGGTGAGGCGCATGGAGTTCCGTGTGCACCACCCCCGAGCGGAAGACGACGCATCTGGATGCCAGCCGTAAAATTTCGCTTAAGTCCGTCGTAGACAGCACAACCGGGATACCGGCGTCCGCAGCATCCCGGAGCACTCGGTAGATGTGCTCGCGTCCAGCGGTGTCGACACCGTCAGTTGGGTCTTCGCACACGAGCACCTTCGGGCGCGTCGCAAGAGCGCGCGCAATGAGAACGCGCTGCTGGTTGCCACCACTCAGGGCCTGCATCGGTAGGCGCTCGTCTTCGCGCTTGACCGCGAGTTTGTCTAGCCACACTCGGGCAGTCTGAGCATCACTCCGAAACCGAATGATGCCCGGCCAAGATAGACGGTGCAACGAGCTGATGGTCACGGTCTGCCCAATTGCCATCGATCCTAAGAGCCCGCGTCGCGAACGATCGCGAGGGATATATCCAATCCCGGCATCGAGCACCTCGGCAGGAGACCCGCCTTTCACTTGACGATCAGCGAGAACAAAGCCAATTGCTTTCATCGAACGTACGCCGACAATGGATTCGCAGAATTCGGTAGCGCCCGAATCAGCGAGACCGGTGACTGCGACAATCTCTCCAGCGTGCACATCGAAGTCAACTTCGCGGAATGTGTCGTCGCTACAACGCGCTTCGGAAATGCTGAGGACGACCTTCGTGTCTCTGGAATTGGGCCGTTCTGTCGCGGGTTGCCGCGCTACCGACGTACTACCCGGCGACATCGACTCGACGAGTCGATCCTCTGTTGCATCCTTCTTCGCCAAGGTTGCGACGACCTCGCCATCACGCATCACGGTGACTGAATCGGCGAGGCGGTTCAGTTCAAAGAATCGGTGAGTCACGTAGATGACGGCCGTTTCGCGCTGGCGCAAGCGCTCGATCACCCGAAAGAGCTGCTCCACCTCATGCAACGTAAGACCGACAGTCGGCTCATCAAAGATGACGACCGAGGCTTCCCACGAAAGCGCACGTGCGATAGCCACCAATTGCTGTTCGTGCGTCGAGAGGCTTCCCACTCCGGCGTGCGCCTTGGCAGCCAACTCAACAGCCTCAAGTGCCAACCAGGTTGACTCGTTGGCACGCCTGCGCAAGAGCGGTAGTCGGCCGACGACCTGCTCCCGGCCGAGCTCTACGTTCTCCAGGACCGAGAGGTGTGGGATAAGCGATCGGTGCTGGTAGATCGTGGCGATGCCGGCGCGCAATGCATCCTTCGGATTGTGAAAGCGAGCCGGCCGTTCTTGTACAAGAACATCTCCACTGTCAGCCGGAATGGCCCCCGATAGAATCTTCACCAGGGTTGACTTGCCCGCGCCATTCTCTCCGATGAGCCCACGAACCTCGCCAGGGACGACAGTTAGCGATACGCCACGTAGTGCCTGCGTTCGCCCATACCTCTTGTGGGCTTCGACGACAGATATCGCTGCCGCTGTCCTCATGATTGCCTTCGCAATCGGTAGACGCCGACGGCGACAACGATCATTGCTGCCGTAATCATCTGTTGCCATGCGCTGCTAACAAGATGCAGGTCAAGTGCATTGCTAATCACCGTCAAGAGCACGACGCCGAGGGTGACACCAGTCACCGTTCCCTTACCGCCACCCCACCCAACTCCGCCAATGAATACAGCAGCGAACACCGAGAAGACCATGGCGGATCCAAGCGACGCGTTTGCAGTGCCGAGGCGAGACGAAAGCAGCAGCCCGGCTAGGCCGCTAAGAAGCCCACAGAGGGTGTAGCACCAGAACGTGATCCGCGTCGTTGCGATGCCCGCTAGATGAGCAGCCGTCTCGTTGCCACCGGTCGCATACACGTATCTGCCGAATCGGGTCTGTCGAAGTAGGGATCCGCCGGCAATGAGCGTCGATACCGCGATTACGGTGATCAGTGGAATCGGGCCAAGGTCATGAGACCCCAACGTGTAATAGCCATCTTCGGTCGGCAGGATGGGCCGACCATCCGAAAGCACGAGCGACAGACCGGTGAGTGCTTGCCACATCGCAATCGTGACGACGACAGGGGAAAGTCGCATCACAGCGATCAGAAGTCCATTGATCATGCCTACGCCGAGTGCGGTAGCCAGAGCGACAGCGAATGCAGGGACGACCGTTCCCCACTCATTGGTCAGCTGCGCGGCGATTACCGAAGTCACGGCCATCGTCCCACCGATGGAGATGTCGATCCCACCGATGAGGATGACGAACGTTTGAGCAATTGCGAGTACTGCGAGAACGCTTGCCTGCCGCCCGAGATTCGTCACGTTCTGCGTCGATCCGAAGACTGAACTGGTTGCGAGCATTACCAGGCAGAGGACCAAGAGGAAGGCCGTAAGGGGCAACTGTTCTGAATGGCGGATGGTTCTCAGGAACGAGCGCGCTTGACGATCACCACCATCCTCGTGACCGGTCCGGTCATCGCCCATCGGAGCCATCCCGCGTGATTCGCGATCGACCTCGGTCACTCGCAGACCCGCTTCCTCATCCGTTGCGAGAGTCGGTGGACGCATCAGCCCGCTGCCGGGAGGCAAGACAAGAGCCGCTTTCGCACTGAGTCAGGACGCGAAGGGGGAGAGGGTTACAAAGGAACGCACCGCGACATCCTTCCCCTCACGCTCAGCGAAGTTAAGTACCCGATCTTCCGCTCATCGAGATAGATCAGATATGAACTGGCCGATCCGACCGATCGCGGATCGAGCAGCACTGATACGCGCTGTGAACCGCACAAAGCCATGGATCTGACCGGGGAAGTCCATACGTGTTACCGCGACGCCAGCATGCTCAAGCCGATCGGCGTATGCGAGCGCCTCATCACGTAGGGGATCAAATCCCGCCGTGAGGATCAACGTTGGCGGAATGTGAGATAGATCCTCAATCTGCAATGGCGCTACGTCTGCCCTGTCGGCGGGAGCACGGTCGGGCAGGTACTGCTCCCAATACCAGCGCACGTCTTCCACCGACACGAAGAATCCCTTGCCTCTCTCAACGATCGATGGATAGCTGAGGTGGGGATCCAGCATTGGGTAGATAAGCACCTGCCCTGCCACATGCAAACCGTCGACGTGCGCTTGTGCTGTCAACACGGCTGCAAGGTTGCCGCCGGCACTGTCACCGGCGACGATCACCCGTACGCCGTCCGGGGACCAGTCATGCTGTCTTTCGATAACCCATCGGAGCGCGACAAGAGCGTCCTCGATCTGGGAGGGGTACTGGTACTCAGGCGCCAATCGATACCCAACGGAAATCACGATCGCGCGCGCGTCATTGGCCAGATTGCGGCACAGCGGATCGTAAGTATCCAGATTCCCGACGACCCAGCCCCCACCGTGAAAGTAGAGCACGACGCAATTACCGGTCGCGGCGCGAGGGCGGAATACACGCAGCGGCAAGTCGCAATTCTGGCCCGTACGTAAAGTGACGTCCTCCACTTTCGCAACTGCCTCCCCGGGACCAGACAATTCCCGCGCGGACGCGTTGTGTGCGACGCGCGCCTCTTCCGGTGAGAGTTCCGAAACGCCACGAGCGTTGCGTTGCCCAATTGCGGTCAGGAATGCTGCTGCTTGAGGATCGAGCTCTTGCTCGTCAGACATAGGACTGAAGCTCACAATTCCTGCTTGATTGACGCCCTTAGATCTGAGGGGTGGGTTGCGAGGGGCGTGACCTCAATCTCCATGTATGGGAAGAGTGGCAATGTCGAGAGCAACTCGTGCAACTCATCGTTCGATGCGACATTGAAGATGCTGTAATTCTCGTAGCGCCCTACAACTCTCCAGAGGTGTACCCACCGCCCATCGCGCTGCAAATCCCATGCGCGCGCTCTTTCTTCTGTCTTCAGGCGTTCCGACACCGCCAGAGGAAGGTCCGCAGGCAGTCTCACCATCATCCGCACATGAAAGAGCATTTACCACTCTCTCAATGTCTTAGGGATCGCAGGCTGGTCTTCTGGTTCTTGCCTTGCTGCGTCGCGCAATGTTTCATTCGAACTCCCTTGAGGTTGACGTCGCGAGAGACAAGCTGACGCACTCTTGCCAACACCGGATAGGGATCATCGCGACGCCACGCGATCGCGAGCGCGACCTGTTCATGCCGATCAGCGAGTGGACGATACACACAGCCCGTAACCTGGAGGTGCTGGACCGAAGCCGGTACCAACGCGACTCCGACTCTCGCGGCGACGAAACTCACAAGGGTCGCTGTCTCGTTGACCTCTTGGACCACCTTTGGCATGAAGCGAGCAGCGCGACACAGTGCGTCGATCGATTCTTGCATGACCGACCTGAATTGAGATGGGTAGGTAACGAACGGCTCCTCGGCGAGGTCGCTCACCCTTACGCTGCTTTCAGAAGCAAGGGGGTGATCCGCTGGCAACACCACAACCAAGGGTTCCCGGCGAATTACTTCGACAGCTAGGTCGCTCGCTCGGACGGGAGGACGCAAGAAGGCCAGGTCGAGCCTCCGCGACTGCAAGCCCTCTACCTGAGCCGGGGTAAGTAGCTCGCCGTGCAAGTCCAATTCGATGCCGGGCAGTTCGGCTCGGATGGACGATGCGACTGCGGGCAAGACCTCGTAGGTCGCCGAACCGACGAATCCGATGGAAAGGCGGCCAACTTCACCTCGTTCTGCCCTGATCGTGTCGCCGATCGCACTGTCAACCGCCGCGAGGATTTCTCGTGCGCGCTCTAGGAACACAACTCCCGCTGGCGTCAGCTCGACCACTCGGGTCGTGCGGTGGAGCAGTTCCGCACCGACTTCTGCTTCCAACTGGCGGATCTGATGCGATAAGGGAGGCTGAGCCATGTGCAACTTCGCCGCCGCCCTGCCGAAGTGCAATTCCTCCGCGACGGTCACGAAGTAGCGCAGATGCCGCAACTTCACTGCGGCCTCGACGCGCGACAAGCGTGGAGGAGCCTAGGACCTCGCCGTTGATTCTCTCCGTGGCGACTGAGCGCCAACCAGCGATACGTATTCGCTTCTCTCACCTGCTTCCCGAGCATCGACCGGTTGTTACCACCAAACGCTCGCCGGACGTCCATCCGCTCCCGCACGCGCAGCGTATACACATCTCCCGCGATTTGGGCTCGGGATCTGGCGGTTGCGGGCTCTCACCTTCTTGTTGTATACAAGGCACGGTTTCTGGGGAGCCCAGAACCGAGAGCCTCAGAATGTGGGCAGGGGGTGGCGGTGCAGTTCGTTACGAACACTCCAGCGAAGGTGCTCGACGCAGTTGGCTTTGACGCTTGGTACCACTGCCTACCCCCGAAACTCGGAGTGGATCAGTTTCGCTCGACGTTGCCGTTGCTGGTCTTCGGTGGAGCCTCGACGAAACCAGTTCTCGTTGCGAAGGAAATCGACCGAACCAATGTCGAACACGCAAGCGACGGAACGCTTCGCTTCGTGTTTCATTCGCCATACTTCTCGTTCGACCGCCTCGAGCACTCTGCTCCTAGCGATGTGTATCCGGACGTGACGGCGGCCTTTTCGGCGGTCGTCGACGACGAGGTGACTCTCGACGCCGACCTACCAGTCGCGCTGTATTCGCAACTCGCAGGGGAGCTGCGAGCTGGCTCGCCGCAACTTCCTCGCTTCACCCCTCCACTCAACCACTACATCATCACGCGATCGACTGTCGACGAGCAACGCCGAATGGGTCGGGCTCGCGGACTAAGCGCCGCAGAGCCGTTCATGCCGTTCGTTGCCAAGCAAGATGTGTTGCGCGATTGGCTCACTCGTCCTATTGACGATTCATTTTCAGTTCTCGACGACCTGATGGCGTCCGCCGGTCTCGATTCGATTCTTGCGACCTCGCCGATAAACGTCCAACAACTCACAGGTATCGCTGCGCCACTCGTAAGCGATTCGTTCGCGTTGTACGCGCGAGGGTCAGATTCGATTCATCTGCTGAGTCGACGTGAGATCCCTTGGGTCGAACTTCCGGAACAAGCCACGACGAACGATCAATTCTTTGCGGGTTCGATCAACCGCGGCTCAGTCGGATACGAGGAGCTCGATCTGAGTATGAGCGCCTTCTGCGGATTTGGACTCGATCACCTGAACTCGCAGGCTGGTAGCAGCCTTCTCCGACGCTGGCGCGAACTGCGCGCATGGGAAGACCTCGGCTTCTATCTCGCCGGAGCGCAGATCACACGACTAGGTATCGAGGCGGCACTTCGGCACGTGGAGCATGGCGGACCGGACGTGTGCGAATGGGATGCCTATGAGATCTACAAATCCGTCGTCGCACATGAGCTTCGAGCTGAGAGTCTCCCTCTCAGAGTTAGGACCTATTTCAACCACACTCATGCCGGCAACCGAAGCCACATTCCGGCACGAGCAACCAAACATTCGTTGCGACCCCTCACGAGCCTCAAGATCGATGCCGGACTTGAGCTCTACGATGAACAGGGGTATCTACGGGCTGTATCCGATATCACGAGGTCAGCCGTCGGAACTTCTGAAGCGGAAACCTTCTACAAGCTTCTCGATCGCGCCCTGACGGTCGGCGTGATCGACGGGTGCAAGCCTGGGCTTACCGGGCATGACATGTTCATGGCCGGTATGGACTTTCTCGAGCAGGATCACGCATTGATCCGGGACCTCGGTTTCTGTCCTGGCAACGAAGCAACCCTCGCCGAAATGTTTGGACGTGATATCGGACATCTACTTGGGAAGCAGGAACCTGCCACCGTTGCCTTCGAAAAGAACAATCAGCAAGTCATCGAAAGCGGCATGATCGCTGCGGCGGAACTTCAATGGCCGTATCACGACTACTGCATCGGCGTGGAGGACATCTTCCTGATCGCCGATACACACACTGTCAACCTCACGCGGTCCTTGGAGCAGACCCCTGCCTAGCGACACGCTTGCGTTGATGGATGAATGGGGTCCAGAGAAGATTGTTTGCGTCCACGACACCCGTACAGGGATGAGGGGCGTGTTGGTCATCGACAACACAAGCCGCGGCATGGGCAAGGGCGGTACCCGGATGAGCTCTTCCGTCACTGTCGCTGAGACAGCTCGCCTGGCCCGCGTGATGACTTGGAAATGGGCCGGTGTCGATCTGTTCTTTGGAGGAGCCAAGGCCGGTATTCGCTGCGATCCGAGTGCGTCAAATCGCGAAGAGGTTCTTCGAACGTGGGCACGGTGCCTCTCCAACGAGATCCCGTCGGAGTACGTCGTAGGCCTCGACATGGGACTGACAGAAGTCGACGCGGCCATAGTGCAAGACGAACTTCGGGACCGGGGGGCAGCAGTTGGCAGCCCTCACGAGCTCGGGGGTGTTCCTTACGACGAATTGGGAGTCACGGGCTTTGGAGTCGCCGAGGCGGCCGACGCCGCGGCAGATGTCATCGGACTCGACCTGAACGGGGCTCGTGTCGTCATCCAGGGCTTCGGTGCAGTTGGCCATGCAGCTGCGCAGCGGCTTTCTGATTACGGCGCCATCATCGTCGCTGTTTCGACTGTCGAAGGTGTCATCCACAACCCGGATGGACTTGACGTCAAGACCTTGCTCGATGCTCGAGCCGAGTACGGCGAAGCACTCATTTCCCATATTGAGGACGGGAAGCGACTCGAAGCCGGGTCCGAACTCTTACTTTCGACCGATGTACTCGTCCCCGCGGCCTGTCAGGACGTCATTGATGAGGCCACCGCGCAAGAGATCGACGCCCGACTCATCGTTGAAGGTGCAAACCTCCCAACAAGTTCCGCGGCTCAAGAGATCTTGCGACTGAGGGGCATTCCCGTGGTCCCCGATTTCATCGCCAACGCGGGCGGAGTAGTTGCAGCGGGATTCGCCATGGATGCTCGCTACTCTGCGTTCCGCCCCGATGCGGAGGAGATCTTCACAACTATCGCCGAGAAGTTGCGAACCAATACTCAACTCGTACTTGAACAAGCGGCCGCACGCGAGATCTCACCCCATGCAGCCGCTCTCGGAGTGGCTCAAGGACGGGTGAGGACCGCAATGGAACTCAAGCGTCGAATCGGTTGACGATGACCGCTGCCCCACCGACTTTGACCGGAGGTGTGGTAACAGCCATCGTGACACCATTTGACGAAATGGGCAGTCCAGATCTGCCTGCAATGTCAGCCTTGCTGGAGTTTCAATTGGAATGTGGCGTAGACGCAATCTTCGCTTTGGGGACCTCCGGCGAAGGGTTGCTGCTATCCGAATACGAGCGCAGGACCATTGCGGAGGCCGTAGTCGAGTGGGTCGACGGCAGGGTCCCCGTGGTGATTCACTGCGGCACGGTTGACACTCGCTCGGCAGTCGCACTTGCTGAACACGCGACCCTCATAGGCGCTAGCGCTGTTTCTTCGATTGGTCCACTGTTCCACTCATACAGCGAGACCGATCTTTGGAACCATTTTCGTCAGGTTTCTGAGGCATGTGCGGGTACCGACTTTCTCGTGTACGAGAACCCGGAACGAGTGGGTTACTCGTTGGGCATCCCCTTCGTCCTTCGACTTCTTCGTGAGCTTCCCGGGATCGTCGGAGTGAAAGACACCGGCGACAGCTTGAGCCGCCTCATTGCTTACCTAGCGACGGTCACCGATGCAAAGGTCTTCACGGGCAACAACTCACTGGTCTTGCCGGCGCTGATGATGGGTGCGTCGGGCGGCGTATCAACGATCGCCAATGTGGCCCCAGAACTCTTCGCCGGCATTGTTCACCAACATCGGAAGGGAGACATCGAGGAGGCGAAGAGACTCCAGTTCATAGCCGCGCGGCTCCACGCTGCGCTTTGGGGCGTCCCGTACATACCGGCCATCAAGCACTTGCTCGCGGAACGAGGATTGCCATGTGGAGCCCCACGTCAACCATCTACTGCTTTGAGCGCGCGGAACATCCAACTAGTTCGGGAAAGACTCTCCGTAGATGAAGAGATGACCGAATGGCTGCACGCAGTGTGATCGACCATCGCCAACCACCAGACCGATACAGAAGAATCGCAGGAAGGGTGAAATCTTGACTCGCATTGGCTTCGCTACTGGATACGACTCTCGCGCGAGTGTCGCAGAGATGGCAGGATGGATGACGCGTGCTGACGAGCTCGGGTATGAAATCGGCTTCTTCTCCGAGACCGTAGAACTGATGCGAGATTCGGTCACCGCGCTGACCGATTTCGCATTGAAATCAACACGGTTGATGTTGGGCGCAACACAGATCGTTCGGCTTCGATCACCAATCATCATGGCTCAGACGATCGCCACGCTCGACGAATTGTCAGGTGGCCGTCTCATCCTCGCACCCGGCGCATGCACGGCCACGCATGCGGAGCGGCATGGATTGGCGCCAGCCGATCCTCCCACAGCGCTCGCGGAATGGGTTGACGCAATTCGACAGATCCTCACGGGCGAAAATGTCAACTTCAAGGGCTCAGAAGTGAGTTTCGACAATTGTCAATTGGGGTGGACACCGATCCGCACGCGGGTGCCGCTCTGGATACCTGCAACCAGCGCCACGGGTCTGCGACTCGCAGGCCGTATTGGCGACGGCGTACTCCTAAACGCCGTCTGCTCACCCGAATACACCGTGAACGCTCTTCGAATTGTCCGCAAAGCGGTTGAAGATGCAGGCCGGTCGTGGGACGACTTCGAGGTCGCTCAACTCATCAATTGTTCGGTGGAAGACACTCATGAGAAGGCAGTCGATGCCATCCGCTGGGAGGTCGCAAGCAAGCTCGACCCATTCCAGTTGCCCTTCATTGCTGGCCCGAAGATGCGCGTCGGCGAGCCCTATCTTCGTAGCGAAGACATCCCACTCTTTGAAGAAGCCTACGAGCGTGGCGGCAAGGAAGCACTTGTCAAAGCCGTCCCAGACTCCTACATCGAGGGCATGACAGCGAGCGGTACTCCCGACGAAGTGGTTGAGCGAGTCCAGCAGTACCGGGAGGCCGGCGTGCGGTTGCCGGTTCTCCGGCCCGCTTCACGAGACCAAGCACAGCGCCTGATGGATCTGTTCGCGCCGGCGTAACCCAGCATTGGTGCGCACTTGGGACCAAACGCCCATAGAAAAGGAATAATGACCCTCCTGCTAGCTGGCCGTGTGGCACTCGTGACCGGAGCCAGCCGAGGGATCGGTCGCCGTATTGCAGAAGCGTTAGCCGAAGAAGGCGCGTCAGTGGTAATCACCTCTCGCTCACGCGACGATCTGAACGAGCTACGAGGGACGATCGAGCGACTGGGCGGCAACGCCATGTCGCATGCTTGCGACTTAACGCAGCCTGACGATATTGGCCGGCTGGTTGACGCAACCTGGTCATGGCGTGAACGAATCGATGTGCTTGTGAACGCGGCCGGTACAACAACGCGCGCGGATGAACTTCAAGCGACGGTCGATGATTGGGACACCGTCTTCGACCTGAATGTGCGAGCGCCCTTCTTTCTTTCGCAGGCAGTGGCCAAGCGCATGCTGACTTCACATGGCGGAGCCATCGTAAATATTGCATCTCTCGCAGCCGAAGCTGTCACTGGTGCGACCGCACCCTATGGGGCGAGTAAGGCTGCACTTGTTCAACTCACTCGGGTCTTGGCTATCCGGTGGGCACCGCAGATTCGTGTGAATGCGGTTGGCCCCGGTTACGTTGAGACCGACCTAAATCGTTCCTGGCTCTCAGATCAGGGCAACCGCGACTGGGTTGTTGGTAACACGCCGCTCGGGCGACTGGGAGATCCCACTGACATCAGTTCTACGGTGGTCTTCCTCGTTGCTCCTGGATCAGCATTCATCACCGGTCAACATGTCCTAGTGGACGGTGGGTGGAGCGCCCGATGATGGACCGCCCAGCAGCAAATCGATACAAGTTCGGCAGTCGACTGCCTGTCATTCCAAAGCCACATCGCCGATCTCTGCGTGGGCATTGCTTTTCATCTGTGACACTCGCGCGCATGAAGTGTGTTGGTTGGGGCAATGCCCACCGCAACTGACCGCGCATACACAAGGCTCCGGGCGTGGATCCTTGAAGGACGATACGAGGTTGGCTCACCCCTTGGTGAAATCAAGCTCGCCGAGCTCCTGGGTGTGAGTCGTACGCCGATCCGTGAAGCACTGCACCGTCTGAGCTCAGAACGACTCGTAGAGATCAGCCCCAATCGGGGTGCACGAGTGGCCAGTTGGTCTGCTCGCGATCTAGCAGAAATTTACGAGTTGCGAGCTCTCTTAGAGAGCCACGCAGCTGCGCGCGCTGCTTTGCAAATCGATCGCTCTGGTCTACAACGACTAGAAGAACTCTGTCAGATGGAGGAACGGGCGATTCGATCCGCGTCCATCGATTCAATACTGTCCCTCAATCGGGACTTTCACGCGGGAGTGGCGGAGTTTTCAGGCAACCAGCGGCTAGCGGAAGTCATCGTGTCGCTTGTCGATCTTCCCAGCGTCTTGATGTCATTCATTGGAGACTCAGGATCCGGCGAGACTCGATTCGACCACAACCTTGCGGACCATCGGACTCTCGTTGAGGCCTTGGGCCGGCGGGATGCTGGGTTGGCGGAGGCCGTGATGCGCTCCCACATGCTACGAGAACGAGCTGAGTTGCTTGCAGAGAAGCAAAGCAATGACGTAGAGACGCCGGTGGAACGCCACTTCGGATAGTCCAGGGCGGCGCCTCTACTGAACTGCTCGGAAATCGGGCTCGCCTTCTCAAGAAGGTTCGCCGCATACCTCGATATCCAACCTCTCTTGACGTCGCGTGTGCGGGACGTCGCCCGACATGCTTCGACGATCCGGGCCGATTAGAGCGGAGAATCGGCGAAGCGAGAAGATGTCTTGCCATCGTTCGATAAGTGGAGACATTGCGGTCAGCCAGCTGCTGAGCGCGTCCGGCGCGTGTGGCGTCTCGACAGACGACGTTGCTCGCAGTCGCTGCGGCTGCGCTGTTTCGCATTCACGGTCTGGGGGCGGCCGTGCGTGTCTCGGCGGACATCGACCAACCTACGTCGTCGGGTGGCTCGTCACGGCTGCATGGCTCGGCAAGCCCGGTGGGCTTCTACACACCTTTGCTCTGCTCCGCCTCCGCCGCACGTCGACCACTTCCGTGCTGACCAGGTCTTACGGCCGTCGACACAAGGTGTTGCAACATCTGCTTTGAGCAAGCAGAGCGCGGTTGCGCGCACTTCGTGGGGTCAGAGGATGACGAGGC
>JBBEBV010000200.1:0-4077 GCA_040882165.1 Bacteroidota bacterium | reverse complement strand
CGGACCGGCTACACGCAGGTGAAGGAAGATCTTCAGAGCCTACTGCACCAACACCTCGACGAAGAAGAAAGATGTTTCTGTCACCGTCAATGCCGTCTATGAGGTACAGTAGAACCGGAATGGATGTTGACCCGAAGGGTGCGTGGCCGGTCTTCATTGCGCGACCTGCGGGATAATGTACCCCCCTCACAGGGGCTGCAGAAAGAAAACATGGATCTCAACGTAAACACAATCCTTGGTGCTGTTTCGATGGCCCTGCTGGCGATGATGTCCCTCATCGTTGGCGTGCTCATTGGATTGTACGCAAAACCATCGCGGCGCGTGAACGCAATCATCATGGCATTCGGCACGGGGGCGCTTATTCAGGCGCTCTCACTGGAGCTTGCTTATGAGGGGGCTGAACGTCTCGTGCAGCAGGCGGGACTCGGGGGATTCTCAAGCTGGATGTGGGTGGCGGCGGGTTTCATCGTGGGAGGCAGTATGTATTACCTCGGCAATCAGGTGCTGGAGCATCGCGGTGCCGCGTTGCGCCATCCCGCCATGGCAAAGCTCTTTCTGCTGAACAAGAAACGGGAAGAAACGGCCGCCATTCTGACGCGGCTCTCAAAGATTGAGCTTGTCCGCTCCCTGCCTCCTGAGGAGATGGAAGACATTCTTCTTTGTGTCCAGCCGGTGCAGGTGAAGAAAGGGGAGGTGGTGTTCCACCGCGGGGATAAGGGGGACGCGCTCTATTTTATCGACGATGGGAGAATTGATATTTTTACACCGAATGGCGATACAGGGGGCGGCGTCGCTCCCCTGGCGCAACTCGGTCCCGGGCAGTCGTTTGGAGAGATGGCCCTCCTTGCGCGCGAGCCCCGGTTGGCTTCTGCCATAGCGGCCGCCGACAGTTCCTTGCTGAAGATCGACAAAGAGCACTTTGACGAGCTGCTCGATCGTTCCCCGCGCCTTCGCCGTGCGGTGGAGGGGTTAAACTCCCAGCGGCTTCTTCAGAACGTGGAGGCAACCCGCGGAAAAATGGAGGCCGATGTCTGGCAGAAAGCAGCTGTGGCGAACATCCACCGCCTGACAAAAGGAGAAGAGGAGAGCATGATGAAAACGCACGCGGCCGCAGGGGTGCCCCTTGCCATCTTCTTCGGCGCGCTGCTGGATGGTATCCCGGAGTCGGTGGTGATCGGCTCCAGTTTTGTTACGTTTGAATCCTTTCGGTTCACTTTCCTCGCGGCAGTCTTTCTCTCCAACCTTCCTGAAGCAATCGCCAGCGCTGTTGGGATGAAAAGGGCGGGGTTCAGTCAAATCCGGATTTTCTCGCTCTGGGGATCGCTGGTGGTTGCGGGGGGCGTGGCGGCGGCGTTCGGGAATATCGTTCTCGCGGACGCCCCACCTTCCGTCTTGACACTGGTTGGGGCTGTTGCCGGCGGGGGCATCCTTGCCATGGTCTCGTCGGTGATGATGCCGGAAGCGTACGAGGATGGCGGGCCTTCCGTCGGACTCGCCACCATCGCAGGATTCCTGTTCGCGTTCCTGTTTATGTTCCTCTGATGTGGTTGGTGTCACTCGCTCTTCCACCGGTCATGAATCCCATTTCAGCACTTACCCCGTAAATCGCTTCACAGCGTCTTCATTCGCCAGGATTTCAACATAATCGGAAAGACCGATCATTTCAAAAATTTTCCTGTAATGATCCGAAAGACCGAATACGCCAACAGGGGTGTTGTTTTTTCGAGACTGTGAAACCATGGTGATCATCACCGCAATTCCCGCGCTGTTGATGCTGCATTTCGGCGCAAAACGAAGGAGGAGCCGCGTGGTGCCACGATGCGCCAATTCTCGATACGCGGCGAGGAGAGATTCTTCCACCCCGGCATCGATCCGCCCCTCCAACCGCACCACACCCGTTGATCCGCTTACTTCAGTCGCAATGTGCACGCTGTTATCCATATTAAGACCTCACGCTGGTTTTGCGGACGGGTTTGATCGCGAAGCTCATCTTCACCGAGACAGTACCAGATTTTTGATCAAATTCCACACGATCCGCGAGAGTTCCGATCAAATAAAGCCCCCACCCCCTGGGCGGTTCGCGCCCCTCGATCTTCGCGCGAAGATCCGGTTTCCGCTCGGGCACAACGAACGGGTTCCCTGCAGATTGGATGTCGATTACCAGCACGCGTTCGACAAAAGAACAGGCCATCCGAATCCCCTGAACGGTTGAACCCGGCAAGGTGTGCTCTATAGCGTTACGGCACGCCTCTTCAACGGCAGTGTTGACGTCTTCGATCTTCTCCTCCGAAAAACCACACGATGCGGCAAAGAGCATAGCCCTCCTCGCTGCTTCCCTCTCGGCCCCGGGTACGCCGTCAAATGTCATATCGATCCCGCGTGGATTCATCATCCCCCTACGCCAGTCAGAGAGTCGGGCCGCGTGATTCGTTCAAGAATCAGAAAAATCCCCCAGGAGAGAAGCGGGATACTCAGCGTCACACCGACGTAGGCATCTTCCATCTGAACGATCTGTGCCGATGTAACACCAAACCGGAGAACGCCAAACACAAACGGTGAAGCCCAAACGAGGAGCGTAGGGAGCATGACCGTCATGACCCTTCGAATATTCGCCTTGGGGATCCATGCTGTGAGGAACCAAAGCTGGACACAAAACATCAGCGTAAGTGCGGCTGACGAGAACTCCACATTCAGGCGGGAGTGAAGATAAAACGCCCCCGTGACAGTCATACCGAGGGCTTTCATGATCTGTTCCATCACATTGAGAACAGGAACCGCCGTACCGAACGCAAACAACATCAGGAGTATGAGAAATCCCCGGCCAAGTCGCTGTTGCTGTGACTTGTCAGAGCGAAACAGTTTTCTGATCGCGAGCAAGCATGCCACTAAAAACATCCATTGCACCACGTACAAAAGGGCACCCTTAAGGTATCCGTCATAACCACCGCCGAAGTTTAGTTCGATATACACCGGTTTGGTGTACTCAAGCCACCAGCGACTCTCATTGAGAATGGACGCGGTGATATACATGAGCGGAAAATGAGAGAGCAAAGCAACTCCAAGAAACAGTAAGGAAAGAACACAAAACGTCCGTGAAACGGTTCGGCCCGCAAACCACCGTTCCGCTCCAAGAGCTGTCCCCTCCAACAGCAGGGCACTTGTCCAGAACATGGCAAGACCCCAGCCGACGATGGTCGCTGTGTATTCAAGTCCGACCGCCCAAAGAATAAAACCCGTGCTCAGGATTCCCAGGATGAGAACACCCCAGACATGAAGACGCAGGTAACGACTGATCGATATCATAGCTGCCCCCTGTTTCGGTATTGCAGAACCACGATCGTGATATCGTCGTTTTGTTCCTCGGTGCCACCGAAGCGCTCAAGCTCGTTCAGCAAAGTATCAATGATCACATCCGGTTGAAGCGTTGCACAACGCGCAAGGAACTCCTTCAATCGTTCGAAACCAAACTCTTCCTTCTCTGCATTCATTGCTTCCACGATTCCGTCGGTATAGAAAACCAGAGTGTCGCCCGGCGTCATCGTCAATCGTTCTTCGCTATAATGTACGCCGGAAAGAATGCCAAGGGGAAAACGATCCCCTCTGCCGTGGGGGATGAACTCCGCCTTTCCTTCCCGCACGAGGATTGGCGTCGGTTGTCCTGCGCAGATATATCGTATCAGGTGCTCTTCCGGATCGAGAATTCCGTAGAACATCGCAACGAAGATATTCTTCGTGATATCCTGGCGCAATCGTTCGTTTGCGATGCTCAAGACCCTGGCGGGTCCGCTCTCTTCCGTGCTTGCAAACCGGATCGACGTCCTTGCCATCCCTACAATCATCGCTCCGGTGATACCATGGCCCGAGACATCGCCGACGGCAATCCCGACCTGGTGGTCGTGCATCTGGAGGAAGTCGTAGAAATCCCCCCCCACATCGGAAGCCGGGAGAGAGCGGGCGGCGAGCACGAAGCCCGGTATCTCGGGGCAACGCTCAGGCAGCATGCCGAGCTGAAGCGTTCTCGCCATTTTTAATTCGCTTTGCTGGATCGCCTCCTTGGTGATCCGGGCGTGCTCTTCC
>JBBEBV010000199.1:0-4086 GCA_040882165.1 Bacteroidota bacterium | reverse complement strand
CGATCCTTCGCGGCATGTCGTCCGGTCTCGCAAAGCACGGATCCATCGGATCGATGAACGCCTTGAGGGGATCCGCCCCGGCGGCCTCTACCATTAGATCATCATAGCTATATTCATCTCCATCCTTCATCCAGCTCCTGCGACATTCCTGGATAATCCAAAGACCGGCGATATTCTTCAGGAATCGGACGCTTCCCCCGAATCCAAGTTCGTTTGTGAAGTTATGAACCCTGCTCGCCTCGTTGATAATGGGGGTCGGGCGTTCGACTCCGAGCAACGACCATGTCCCAGAACTGATGTAGGCCCATCCGGCCCCTTCAGCCGGGACCGCCGCAACCGCAGCGCCGGTGTCGTGAGAGCAACTTGCGACAACAGAAGTAGCCTGCAAACCGGTCTGCGTGCTGAGAGCCGGGAGCAGGGAGCCGAGCACAATTCCGGACGGCACAACCTCAGGGAAGATTCGTGCGGGGAGACCGAACTTCCCGATTAATCCTTTCGACCACGCCTTCTGCTGTGTGCTGTAGAGTTGTGTGGTGCTCGCCAGGGATTCCTCCCCCCTTGCAATACCGGAAAGAAGGAAATTGAAATAATCCCCAATGTTCAGGAACCGCTCGGCCGCTTCGAGCACCTTCGGACGCTGATGCAGATCGGCAAGAAGTTGGTACAACGTATTGATCGACATGAACTGGATCCCGGTCTCGGCAAAAATCTCCTCGGCCGGGACAATCGCAAACGCTCTTTCCAGTCCACCATCCGTGCGTGTATCACGATAATGGAACGGCGGAGTAAGGAAAGGTTCGGAACCTTGAAGGAGAACGTAATCCACCCCCCACGAATCGCAACTGATACTCGCAACGGGTTCACCCCGGGCTGCGACCTTCCCGAGTCCGATCTTCAATTCATCGAACATCCGGGCAACATCCCAGTGCAAGGATCCGGAAATTGTCACCGGGCCGTTGGGAAAGCGGTGGATTTCCTCGAGCGAAAGCACTCCATTTTCCAGCGTGCCGAGCATGACACGACCGCTTTCCGCCCCGAGATCGCATGCGACATACCGGGAGGGGGTCATATCTTCAGTGCACGCTGGCGGTAATGTTCATCGGACCGGTTTGCAATCCGATCGATGGTACGTTGAGAAAGAAATTTCGGACCACCAAGCAACGAGGCCCCAATCCAAATCGAGGCAACTTTCTCCGCCATGAACATCGCTGCCATCACAGCCTCCGGACTCCGGCCAAGGGTGATGATACCGTGGCTTTCAATAAGGATGACGCGTGGAGTTTGTCGATACCGTTGCATAAAGGATTGCGTGCGTTTCCGGATCACCTGCGCGAGGCGTAAGCCGGGATCGGTATAGGGGATGAAGACCGAAGCAGGTCCGCAACAGACTACCTCGTCCGGCACGATCCGTTTCCGTGCAAGCTCCCGCGCCCTCGTCGAACAAAGAACCTGGTTGACGGCGAGGGCGTGGGTGTGCCCCACGTAGTTGACCCCCGGCAGTGTCAGGAGGAACGCATGAAACAACGCCTCCACCGAGGGCTTCTTGCTCTTTGGGTCGACGCGGCTCCGAAGCAACCCCGCATCGACTTCCTCATCCCCCAACCGTCTTTTATCGAAAAGGGCGAGGAGATTCTTTGCCCTGCATTCAACGATATCCTGGCGACCCAGGGTGGAAAGACTGGAACCGCTGGCCTTGACCAGGAAGGTGTCGGCCGTAACACGTACAGAGGTATTCCCTTCCCCGAGAATTGCCATCTGCCTCTTCTCGCTCCCCAGTTCGTGGGAGAGCTTGAGGAGGGCGTTCATCTTCTGCTGTCGTGTTGCCGACATGGGTCAACCAGGTTTAGCGAGTGCGGATCAATTACTTTTACGCCACAGAGTCTCAGAGCGCACAGAGAAAAAACATCAAAAATAATTTAATCTCTCCGTACAGCGGTCGATTACGCCATAGAGACACAGAGTTCACAGAGGTCAAAACAAGAAATCATTGAAATATTTATTCCTCTGTGTTCTCAGTGCCTCTGTGGCAATAGAGAGCATCACTCACTACAATCCGTACAGCGGCCCGAAGTTGGCGCAGGCACGGAAATCCGCCCCCTGGGGCTCATGAGCGCCAAACTCCGTCCAGACGCTCGGCCGGACGGTCTTCTCTTCGGCGACATTGTGCATGTAGACCGGGATCCGGAGCATCGAGGCCAGGGTTATCAGGTCGGTTCCCACGTGGCCGTAACCAAATGCGCAGTGGTTCGCCCCCCAGTTGTTCATCACACTGTAGACGTCACGGAACGGACCCTGACCCGTGAGGTTCGGCGCGAACCAGGTTGTGGGCCATGTCGGGTTCGTACGCTGATCGAGGACGTGATGCACTTCTTGTGGAAGCTCGACCGTCCATCCTTCGGCGATCTGGAGCGCGGGACCGAGTCCCTTCACAAGATTGATGCGCGCAGCAGTGACCGGCATGCCTCCCCGGGTGAGGAAGCTTGAAGAGAATCCTCCCCCGCGAAAATATTCCGTGACGGCCGGACACCATGTTGTCGCCTTCAGGCACTCCAGAACTTCATCGGGTGTTATGTCCCAGAACTTTTTCATCGCCGGCCTGCCGTCGATCTGCTGTCGGCCCGTGCCGTCGAGGGCCGCGGCGCCCGAGTTGATGAGGTGCAGGAATCCCCCCGCCGCTCTTCCCGACGGCGTATGGCGTGTGACCCGTTTGACTGCTTCGGGGCTCCAGTACGTCCGCACGTCGGCAAAGATCTGGGCCGAGCCGGTGAGGAGGTGTGCGAGCAACATCGTGGCGCCATTGAGCGCGTCGTTCTCCGTGGCCATGATGTACGGTTGGCGGATGCCGTTCCAATCGAACGACGAACAAAGGATCGCCTCGAGAAAATCGCCGTTGGGGAAATGGTCCGTCCATTGCCGCTGTCCCTGGAAACCGGCCGCGAGAGCGTTATGGCCGAGCGACTCCTCGCCGAAACCGAGTCCCGCAAGTTTCGGGTTCCCTACCATGAGGTCGCGGGCGATGAGGGTCATCTTGACGGACGTCTCCCAGTCCCGGTTCTTCAGTGTGCGGCTCCGCCGCCTCTTCGGAGCATTGACATCATCCCCTTCCCGACAATTCTTTCGGGTCCATTGCATGGCGGTTCGGAATTCCACGGGATCATAAATCTTTTCCTCCATCCGCCGGACGAATTCCGACATATCCACTGTCTCCACCCGCATCCCGAGATAGCTCTCGAAGAACGATTGGTCGACGATCGACCCGGCGATCCCCATCGAAACGCCCCCCATCGAGAGATAAGAGGTCCCCTTCATGGTGGCAAGGGCAAGACCCGAACGGGCGAACTGGAGGAGTTTTCCCTGGACGTCGGCTGGAATGGAGGTATCCCCCATTTCCTGGACATCCCTCCCATAGATATTAAAAACGGGCAATCCTTTCTGGTTATATCCGGCCGACACGGCGGCAAGATAGACCGCGCCTGGCCGCTCCGTGCCGTTGAAGCCCCAAACCGATTTTGGTGTCAGAGGGTCCATGTCCATGGTCTCTGATCCGTAACACCAACAGGGGGTCACGGTCAACGAAACGCCGACTCCTTCCCGCTTGAATTTCTCCGCCGCCCGGGCGGCTTCGGCGACACCGCCGATGCACGTGTCGGCGATGACGCACTCCACTTTCATCCCGTTCGAATGCCGGACGTTCTTCGCAATAAAATCCGCGGCACGTTGCGCCATCTGCATGGTTTGTTTTTCCAGCGACTCGCGCACGCCGCCGAGCCGCCCGTCGATCACAGGACGGATGCCGATTTTCGGCATGGCTCCCACCATGCGATTCCTGAGGGGCGACATCCTCATATCAATTGATTTTGCCATGGGTTTTCTCTTCTCCTGAGAATGGGTTGCATCTTCCTTAAGAAATAATTGCCTCGCGTGCAAGAGCCTGCGTGCCGACTTTTCTTAGTGAAACGAGGAGGATTTGACGAGTATCTGTGGTTAGGAAAGTTGGGTTCATCACACTGGTCCGGATACCTGAGTCATCGCGTCTGGTGGCTGAGATAGGGAAAAAAACCGCTAAATACAAATCGGCCTCCAAGA
>JBBEBV010000198.1:0-4096 GCA_040882165.1 Bacteroidota bacterium | reverse complement strand
GTTGCTGTCGCACTCGGTGTAAGAACCTTGATCCCAATTGACAGTTGCTGTCGCAACTGATGTAGTGTGCCTCCGGCTGTAGTATGCCTCCGGCTTTCCGGCCCCTCCGGTCTTGCATACCTTCTTGATTGTCCCTACATTCTCCCCTATAAAATTCGACTTCGTTCATCGGTCGTGAGAGAAAGGCCCCCTAATGTCCATGACATATTCCCGCTCCTCCCTTGTTACAAATCTCCTGGTCATTCTCATGGCGCTTGTCTTTATCACTCCAACCGCTCCGGGACAAGTCCGGCTTGAATACTATCTCCCCACCGACGTGCAGTATGACGCGAAGATCCCCACTCCCCAATCGTTCTTCGGCTTTCAGGTGGGTGAATGGCATCTCACGCCAGATCAAATCCACTCATACATGAAGGCCCTGGATGCTGCGTCCGACCGGATCAGCATCGCGCCGATGGGGCGGACCCATGAACAGCGGGATCTCTGGCTCCTCACCGTCACTTCCCCCGAAAACCACAGGAATATCAAGGCCATACAAGATCAACATAACGCGCTGGCAGATCCTGCACGTTCCGGATCGCTGAACCTCGCTTCCATGCCCGTCGTAGTGTGGATGGGGTACAGTGTGCACGGCAACGAACCGAGCGGTGCAAACTCGTCGGTCCTGGTGGCATACTATCTTGCAGCCGCACAGGGGGAAAAAATCGAGAAACAACTGAAGGAAGCGGTTATTTTGCTCAACCCGTCGATTAATCCCGATGGCCTGAACCGGTTTGCAACCTGGGCCAATATGCACAGGGGGATGAACGCGGTTGCCGATCCGTCGAGCCGGGAACATAATGAAGTGTGGCCGGGCGGACGCTCCAACCATTACTGGTTCGACCTCAACCGTGACTGGATGCCGCTGCAACACCCCGAGAGCAGAGCCCGCCTCGAACGCTATTACGAATGGCGGCCGAACGTCCTGAGTGATCATCACGAAATGGGGACCAACGCCACCTTCTTCTTCCAGCCCGGTGTCCCATCCAGGAACAACCCACTCGGCATCAAACGCACCACAGAGCTTACGGAAGCCATCGCCCGGTACCATGCCAAGGCGTTGGACCGCATTGGTTCGCTGTACTATAGCGGGGAAGGGTATGATGATTTCTACATCGGCAAAGGATCCTCCTACCCCGACCTTACCGGGTCCATCGGCATTCTCTTCGAGCAGGCAAGCTCACGGGGGCACGTGCAAGAGAGCATCCATGGCGATCTCACCTTTCCCTTCACCATCCGGAACCAGTTCACCACATCACTTTCAACACTCGAGGCCTCCGTGGCATTGAGAAGCGAGTTGCTCACCCATCAACGTGATTTTTATTCCTCCGCCGTTAAGGACGCGGAAAAAAGCCCTATCAAAGCGTACCTCTTCGGCAGTTCCTCCGACCCGGCGCGCAATGGCCATTTGTTGGACATTCTGACACGTCATCAGATCGAAGTGTACGAGCTGGCAAAGCAGACCCGAGTGGATGGAAAGAGCTTCGAGCCCGGGAAGGCCTATATCGTCCCAACCGGACAGCCGCAGTTCAGGCTCGCGACCTCCCTGTTCGAAAAACGGACGAAGTTCGACGACAGCCTGTTCTACGATATTTCCTCCTGGACCCTCCCCCTTGCGTTCAACCTCCCATCGGCAGAGATCCGGAACCCGGTGCGTGAGCTTGCAGGGACAAAGATCACATCGGCAACTTTGGGAAGTGGAAGTCTCGTCGGAGGGAACGCAAGCTATGCGTATGCATTCGCATGGGATTCCTACTACGCCCCGCGGACCCTCTATCGTCTTCTGAAGAATGGGATCGGCGCAAAGGTCGCTACAAAAACCTTCGAGGCGGAAACGGAGAACGGGAAAAAGCAGTTCGATTACGGGACGATCCTCATCCCCCTTGGGATTCAGCATGCCAAGGCCGCACTCATTCGGACGACGCTCGAACGGGCCGTCAAAGAGGATGGCATCACCGTCTATGCACTGAACAGCGGCCTGAGCACGGACGGCGTTGATCTTGGAAGCGCAAGTTTCGCAACTCTCACCCTCCCAAAGATCGGACTCATAGTCGGAACCGGAGTCTCTCCCACAGACGCGGGCGAAGCATGGCACGTCCTGGATAACCGCTTTGGCATCGACGTCAGTCTGCTGGAAACCACCTCCCTCAGCCGCCTGGAGCTGAGCCGCTACACGGCGATCGTCATGGCTGGTGGAAATTACGCTGGACTGGAATCGTCCGCCGTCGAAGCTCTGAAGAAATGGAACGAGAATGGCGGGACGTTGATAGCATTGGAGCAGGCAGCTGAGTGGGCGATCAACAATAAACTTGCAACGGGCGCACTGCGCAAAGGAGTAACGGGAAGGGATACCGTTGTCAGCCGAAAAACCTATGCAGATGAAGACAAGTTCAGCGGCGCGCTGAATGTGGCCGGGGCGATTTTCCAGGCGCGCTACGACCGGACACATCCGCTCCTCTACGGTTACAACGACTCGCTGATGAGCGTCTTCCTCGGCTCGTCCGTGTTCCTGGAGCCATCGAAGAACCCGTACGCGACGCCCGTTGCATACACCGCCACGCCGCTCCTGAGCGGCTATATGCACAAATCGTACGACACCCAACTCAGGAACTCCGGGGTGGTTGTGGTAAGCTCATCCCGCACAGGACGGACGATCCTTATGACAATCAACCCAAATTTCCGCGCATTCTGGTACGGGACGAACAAGTTATTCCTGAATAGCCTGTTTTTTGGACCGGTGATTCGCGGCAGTTCAGCACGCGGGGAAGAATAAGAAATAGATACTTCCTCTTTCCCATGACCAACACCATTGGATAAGATTTCCCTCGAGCCGGTTACGCTGCGAAATGCAGAAGACATTCAACGCCTTGCCTCTGATCCGTTGATTGTGGAGACCACCGCCCTCCCCTCCCCGTACCCGGCAGACGGCGCGCGGACCTGGATCGAACAACTCCTGGAACCGCGCCGCCAGGCGGGACAGGAGTTTGCCTATGCCGTCATTCGGGAAGATGGAACGTTCCTTGGTGTCTGTGGCTTTAACAGTGTTCCTCCGGACAGAGCAAGAGTCGAGATGGGATATTGGATCGGCGTCCCGTACTGGCGAAAGGGATACGCGACCGAGGCTTGCAGACAAGCACTGATTCTTGCTTTCAAAACCCTGGGATTTCAAGCCCTGTATGCGCCGATCCTGGCACGAAACAGGGCATCGCAACGTGTTTTGGAGAAGCTCGGGTTCCGGCACATCCAGACGTACCCGAACACAGTGTACGCAAAATGGCCGAAGGAGGAGCTCCTTGTCGAGTACGCTCTTTCGCGCGACGAATGGGCCATGCTGAACACGGAACACCATCAACACCCATGACGGTCTCCCAGCTCAATTTTTATCCGATCAAGTCATGCAAGGGTATCCCATGCACCTCGGCCCACGCCGGGCGACGGGGTTTTCACCTCGACCGGCGCTGGATGGTGACCTATGAAAACGGATTGTTGATGACACAACGAAAGGTCCCCAAGATGGCATTGATCTCCGTTGCCGTGGGCCCCGATCACCTTGCCGTCTACGCACCCGGCATGCCGGAGCTCCGCATCCCATTCGAGCCGCACAACTCTGATTCTCTCCAGGTGCAGGTGTGGAATGATGTTGTCACGGCAGTCCACGTGGGGGATGCTTGCAGTGAATGGTTCAGCCGGTTCCTTGGAATTCCCTCCAGACTCGTTATGATGCCGGAGACGACTGTGCGACTCGTGAATCCACAGTACGCTGTCGCGCAGGACGAAGTCAGTTTTGCCGATGCCTATCCATACCTCCTCCTCTCCGAAGGGTCGCTCGCTGATCTGAATAGCCGGTTGGAATCCCCCCTCCCCATGAACCGGTTCAGGCCGAATCTCGTTGTGGAAGGATGTGATCCGTACGAAGAGGACCGTTGGCGCGTCATCCGGGTGGGAGCAATCACCTTTCACGTGGTCAAACCTTGTTCCCGATGCGTGCTGCCGACAGTAGATCAGAACACCGGCATCAAAGGGGAAGAGCCGCTCCGTACGCTTTCAACATACCGCA
>JBBEBV010000197.1:11252-26382 GCA_040882165.1 Bacteroidota bacterium | reverse complement strand
TCTAATCTAATCCTCTTCTCCCAACATCGTGTGGAGGCTTCCATGGTTCCCATCATCTCGCTTTGGCTGCCGATCCTGGTTTCGGCGGCGTTTGTGTTTGTGGCAAGCTCGATCATCCATATGGTATTCACCTACCATTATAAAGACCTCAAGAAGGTGCCGGATGAAGATAAGCTGATGGACTCCCTTCGGGCGTTCAATATTCCGCCGGGCGAGTATGTAATCCCGTATGCCGGTAGTCCTCAAGTGATGAAGTCGCCGGAACACCAGGAGAAGAGAAAAAAGGGGCCGGGAGTTATTATGACAGTTTGGGAGAGTGCCAATCCCGCGATGGGGGGCATGCTCGTCCAATGGTTCGTCTATTGCGTGGTGGTCGGCATCTTCGCAGCGTACATCGCCGGTCGAGCCTTGGGGCCGGGAGCCCACTACCTCGCCGTCTTCCGTTTTGCCGGGTTCACGGCGTTTGCGTGCTACACCGTTGCCCAATGGCAGGATGTCATCTGGTACAAACGGTCGGTCAAGAGGACGATCACAGAAGCGATCGACGGGCTGGTGTACGCCCTGCTCACCGCCGGTACGTTCGGCTGGCTCTGGCCGGAATAAATGTCAACCTGATTGTGGTCTCCGATCACGGCATGGTGCAAACGAGCAACGAGCGTGTGATTTTCATCGATGATTATACTGACACAAGCGAAGTGAGGATAATAGACTGGAGCCCCCTCTTCCAGCTCTGGCCGAAGCCCGGGAAAGAGGAGGCCGTCTATCGGCGGATGACCGGGGCGCATCCCCGCCTCCAGGTGTACCGCGCCGCGGAGATCCCGGATCGGTTGCATTACCGCAACCATCGCCGTATCGCGCCGATCATCGCTCTCGCCGAAGAGGGCTGGTCGATTACCACCCGTTCCTCCCACCGCTCCTCTTCGGGCGGCAACCATGGGTACGATAATGCTCTCGAATCGATGCAGGCCATCTCCCTTGCGCGGGGGCCCGCATTCCGGCAGGGGATCGTGGTGGATCCTGTCGAGAACATCCATAACAACATCATCAAGGTGAAACCATGAAACTCCGCATCGCATTTGTACTGCTCGCCGTGTATTCTCTCACCGTGTTTGCACAGCAGAAGCGGCCGATCGCGTTCGATAACTTGATTTCGATGGGGCGTGTCACCGATCCGCGCATCTCGCCGGATGGGAGTACCGTCGCATTTGTGGTGACCTATCACAGTGTCGCCGAGAATCGGACGAACAGCAATATTTATCTCGTTCCGACTGCAGGAGGGGAGGTGCGGCAACTGACAGCCGCCCGGGGAGCAAACAACTCTCCGCGGTGGATGCCTGATGGTTCGACCATCGCGTTCGTTTCCAGTCGTGATGGCGAATCGCAGATCTGGACAATTCCCGTCAGCGGCGGAGAGGCGAAGAAAATCTCATCAATCTCCACGGGAGTTTCAGGCCTTACAGTCTCTCCGGACGGAGCGTTGTTCGCTTTCGCTTCGGAGGTCTACCCTGATTGTCCTGACGACGATTGTAACAAGAAAACTGCGGCCGCTGCGGAGCAGTCGAAATCGAAAGCCAGGATGTTCGACCGGCTTCCATACCGAGTCTGGAATTCATGGAAGGACGGCAAGCGAAGCCATTTGTTCGTGATGCCCGCCCCCGGCGGACCGGCAAAAGACCTGACGCCGGGGGATTTTGATGTCCCACCGATCGATCTCGGCGGCAACTGGGATTATGCGTTTTCTCCCGACGGAAAGGAGATTGCCTATGCAATGAACCCCGATCCGATGGTTGCCATCAGCACAAATAATGAGATCTACGCGGTCGCAGTCTCGGGCGGAGCGTCGAAACGGATCACCAATAATCCGGCGAACGACAGTCAACCTCTCTATTCCCCGGACGGCAGGTTCATTGCCTATCGGGCGATGACGCGCGCGGGTTTCGAAGCCGATCAACGGGGTCTCATGCTGTATAGCAGGGATTCCGGGGAGATTCTACCTCTCACCGATGGATTCGACTACAGCGTAAACGAAGTCGTCTGGACCCCCGACGCGCAGTCACTCTTGTTCACTGCGGATGATAAGGGGGGCATCTCCCTTTTCAGAGTTGCCGTTGCTTCCAGAAGAATCGAAACCGTCTTTGGCAGTGGATACAACCATTCGGTTCGTCTCAGTCCCGATGGAAAGACGCTCGTCTTCATCAAGGAAGCGCTCAACGCTCCGGCTGAGGTGCATCGGGCCGACCTCTTCGGCAAGAACGTCCGTACGCTGACCTCTCTCAACGCCTCGCGGGTCGCGCAGCTTGATATGAATGCAAAGGAAGATTTCTGGTTCGTCGGCGCAGGAGGGACGAGGGTTCATGGATTTCTCGTCAAGCCCCCGGCCTTTGATGCGCGGAAGAAATATCCGATGGTCTATCTGATCCACGGTGGTCCGCAGGGTCAGTGGGGAGACAATTTCCATTACCGCTGGAATGCGCAGATGTTTGCAGCGCGTGGTGCCGTGGTGGTCATGGTCAATCCCCGCGGAAGCACGGCTTACGGGCGGCAATTTACGGACGAAATATCCGGCGATTGGGGCGGGAGGGTGTATGAAGATCTCATGAAGGGAGTGGACTACGTTCTGACGACTTATCCGTATATCGATGGAAACAGGATGTCGGCTGCCGGCGCATCGTACGGTGGCTACATGATCAGCTGGATTGCCGGGAACACCGATCGGTTTCGATGCCTCGTGAACCACGATGGCGTCTTCAATCCATGGAGCATGTACGGAACGACCGAGGAACTGTGGTTCGTGGAATGGGAATTTGGTGGAACCCCGTATGCGAATCCGGCCCTGTATGACAAGTGGTCGCCATTACTGCGCGCTTCACGATTTAAAACCCCGATGTTGGTGGTGCATGGTCAACAGGATTTTCGAGTCGATGTCAGCGAAGGATTCCAGCTCTTCACCGCGCTCCAGCGTCAGGGGGTGAAATCGAAGATGCTTTATTTCCCTGATGAAGGACATTGGGTGATGAAACCGGCAAATGCTGAGGTCTGGTGGAGAACAGTTTTGGATTGGATCGACGAGAACTCGAGGTGATTCCACGGGAGCGTACCGTGGACCATGCGTACAAAGAAAAAACCCCGCCTTGTGAGCGGGGTTTTTTTGTTTTCAGTGATTCAGTTACTCAGTTAGACCTTCGTAACGTTCTTCGCCTGGAGACCTTTGGGTCCGGTTGTGACTTCGAACTCGACGGAATCGCCTTCGTTCAGAGTCTTGTAACCGTCGCCGGTGATCTCTTTGAAATGGACGAATACGTCTTCGCCACTCGTGCGTGAAATGAACCCGAAGCCTTTTGCTCCGTTAAACCACTTGACTGTTCCTTTTTCCATGGAACTGTCCTTTCTGTAAGGTGCAACCCGGCTCAACCGCCGGGCAAGGTTTACGCCGATAACCAGCTCTTAAACGGCTCGCCTCGCTTAGGAGACTGAGCTTCTACCGTTTGATGGCGCTTCAACCTTGTAAAGGTTTCGCTCGGTTCATCAACTGGGGTGTTAAAAGCAGACTTAATCTTTGAATAAGCTCTCCCGAAGGAGAATCAACGGTGTAGTGTTAATTGACTCTTAAAGATAGGTATTCTCCTGGCCAAATCCAAACGAAATCTTGGATTAATTACCCAAAAAAAGATGGGTCCCAGGCCTTTATCCGGCCGGATGTTTATGATCCCCAGGAAGGGGGGATTGAAATGGGGGTGGTGGACCTCCTATAGGTTTCTGGGGGGGGTATCGTTGCTGGCCGCTCGAGTCCTTGACATTGTCCCCCCCTCTCCGTACAGTTGTCCACGCACCAAGAGCAGCATTCTCCCCGGAGCAATACCATGAAGACTGGCAAACCACGACGCCCATCATCGTCCACACGCCGGCGATCCACCCACGATAACCTTCGCACAGCGATCGATCCGGATTCACTCGCAAAGAGCATTATGGATAATCTCTCCTACATCCAGGGGAGAGTACCCAGGACGGCGACGCGCAATGATTGGTACATGGCGGTCGCCTATACCGTTCGGGACAGGATCCTCCATCGATGGATGCAGACCATCGAAACATACATGGAGAACAACGATAAATCGGTAAGCTACCTGTCGGCAGAATTCCTCGTCGGTCCACAACTCGGCAGCAATATGATCAGCCTGGGAATTTACGAGCAGGTTCGTCAGGCTGCAAAGCAGGTGGGACAGGATCTCGATGATCTGCTCGAACAGGAGGAAGAGCCGGGACTGGGTAACGGTGGTCTGGGACGGCTCGCGGCTTGCTACCTGGAGTCGCTTGCCACGCTGGAACATCTTGGCGTTGGGTACGGCCTCCGCTATGAGTTTGGAATCTTTGACCAGGAGATTCGGGAAGGATGGCAGGTTGAAGTCACGGATAAATGGCTGCGGCTGGGGAACCCGTGGGAAGTTCCAAGACCCGAGATTGCGTTTACGGTTCAGTTCGGCGGACATACCGAGAAAGCGATTGATGAGAATGGAGGCTTCAGAGTTCGCTGGATTTCCTCCCGCTCGGTGAAAGGCGTCGCATGCGATATGACGGTTCCCGGGTACAAGGTCAACACGGTCAATCTCCTCCGCCTCTGGAAAGCAGAGGCGACTGAGTCGTTCGATTTCCAGACGTTCAACTTCGGTGATTACACCGGCGCCGTGAATGAGAAGGTCGCTTCGGAGAACATCACCAAGGTACTGTACCCCAACGATAATACCATGCACGGAAAACGCCTCCGACTCGAACAGGAGTACTTTTTCGTGTCATGCTCCCTGCAGGATATGATCAGGGTGCATCTCCGCCGAGGCAACGATCTCACGAATTTCCACACCCGGTACGCCATCCAGCTGAACGATACACACCCGGCGATTGCTGTTGCAGAGTTGATGCGCCTCTTCGTGGATGAGCACGCGATGGAATGGAATCTTGCCTGGGATATCACACAGCAGACGTTCGGGTATACAAACCACACCCTCCTCCCCGAGGCGTTGGAGAAATGGTCCGTGCCGCTTTTCTCCAACCTGCTCCCGCGGCACCTCGAGATCATCTTCGAAATCAACCGGAGATTCCTTGAGGACGTACGGATGAAGTATCCTGACGATGAAGGGCGGGTTGCGCGTCTTTCCCTCATCGATGAGTCGGGAGACAAATCGATCCGGATGGCCAACCTGGCCTGTGTCGGAAGTCATGCCATCAACGGCGTGGCGGCCCTGCACACGGAGTTGCTGAAGCAGGATTTACTCCGTGATTTCTATGAACTCTTTCCAGGTAAATTTCACAATGTGACCAACGGGGTGACGATGAGACGCTGGCTTCTGCTTGCGAATCCGAAGCTTGCGGAACTGATCTCCGGAAAGATCGGGGAACGGTGGATCTCCGGTCGGGAACAAGACCTTCGTAAGCTGGCCAAATTTGCAGACGAGAAAGAGTTCAGTGAAACCTGGCGTCGGATTAAGTTCGACAACAAGGTAAAGCTCGCCTCTCTGATCAAAGAGCGGACCGGTGTTGTTGTAAATCCCCACTCCCTGTTCGATATCCAGGTCAAACGCCTGCATGAGTACAAGCGCCAGCATTTGAACGTGCTGCACGTGATAACCCTGTACCACAGGATCAAGCAGAACCCCGGTGGTGACTTCGTTCCCAGGACGGTGATCCTTGGGGGCAAGGCGGCCCCCGGCTATTTTATGGCCAAACTGATCATCAAATTAATCAACTCCGTTGCCGAGGTTGTCAACAACGACCCCGATGTGCAGGATCGACTCAAAGTCGTGTTTTTTCCAAACTTCAACGTCAAAATCGGCCATGCGATCTACCCGGCAGCCGATCTCTCCGAACAGATCTCGACAGCCGGCAAAGAAGCGTCGGGAACGGGGAACATGAAGTTTTCCCTGAACGGGGCGTTGACGATCGGGACACTCGATGGAGCGAATATCGAAATCCGCGAGGAGGTCGGGGAGGAGAACTTCTTCCTCTTCGGACTTACGGCCGACGAGGTTCGCAAAACGAAAGCCGATGGATATCAGCCAGCCCGGTACATCGAGGCGAACAGCGACCTGCGCTCCATTCTCGATATGTTGGCAAGCGGATGGTTCTCGCGCAACGACGCCAATCTCTTCAGGCCGTTGCTCGATTCACTCCTGTATCACGACGAGTACATGCTGCTTGCCGATTATCAGTCGTACATCGAATGCCAGGATCGGGTCAGCGCGACCTTCGTCGACAAGGAGCGATGGACCAGGAAATCCATCCTCAACGTTGCCCGCATCGGGAAGTTCTCTTCCGACAGGTCGATCAGGGAATATTGTGAAAAGATCTGGGATGTGAAGCCTGTAAGGATTACGATCGATTAGCGGCATGCCATGATCGTGTCATGGATGAGGCTTGATCATCATTCAAGAGGAGGACGCTATGGAGAAAATCATGGAACTCTATGTGGTCGTCGAAAACAGGCCCGGCGCGCTCGGAGATCTGCTCGGATGTCTGGTGAGTGAAAAGATCAATGTCGAGGCAGTGGGTCTTTTCCAGGATGTGGCGAAACTGTCGGTCTCCGATTTCGACCGGGCCAGGCAAGCACTGATAAAGAAGAAGTACCAGGTTGAGACCCGTGCTGTACTCAGGGTTCACCTGGATAACAAGCCGGGTTCCTTCGCTTTTGTAGCCTCCAGACTCGGTGCCGCGGGAATGAACATCGAGTACTGTTACGGGACGGTTGGAAAAGGGCAACAGAGCGCATCGGTAATCATCGATGTGGACGATCTCGACCGGGCGATGACCGTCCTCAAGGGAGTGGAGTGATCCATTCGCAATTCCGTGTTGAGATATCCTCACGAGGATCCCTTCAGGATTGAACGTGCACTTCAGGAGGAATACCATGTCCCGGAAGACGGTTCCGTACAGCGACGGCGAGCTCTCCGATCTGATCACGAGACTCGAACAGAGAGTGTCACGACTTGAAGCGACCATGAATCTCGATACTCCGGCCGAAGAGTTGCCGGCTGAGGCGGCGAGGCCCGACCCGGTGTCCGATGAAGAAAATGAGGAGGAGCTCGAATTGCAGGTGGGGCAGAATTGGTTTGCCAAGGCGGGCATCGTACTTCTCTCGCTGGGCATTATGTTCCTGCTTGCGTTTCCCTATCAGGATGTCCCTTCGTATGTGCCGAGCCTCGTCGGTTTCGTCCTTGGTGCCGCCATGATGCGCCTCTCATCCTCCTGGCAGCGGTCCTATGAGCAGGTGGCGGGATACCTCTCTGGAGGGGGGATGGTCGTTTTCTTCTTTTCCGTCTTGCGGCTCTCCTACTTCACCCTGAACCCGGCAATGGAGAACAAGGAAGTGACTGTTCTGCTCCTGCTGGCCGTCGTTGCCTTCAACCTTGTGGTCGCCGCCCGGAGGGATTCCCCGCTGCAGCTGGCGATGAATCTCGCTCTCGGATTCGCTGCCGCAGGGATTACCACGGAGCCCTACGCCGTTTTTTCCGTGATCACGGTCGGGGCAGTGACGAGTGTCTTCATGTTTCATCGATTCGGAAATCCACTCTTCCTCTTTACCGGTATCCCCTTTGCCTATGGCGCCCACCTCCTCTGGGGAATCGGCAACCCGCTGATAGGGAACGACTTCTCGTTTGTCACTGGACCGCAATCGCATTTTCTCTTTCTTGTGATCTACGCTATGATCTTCGGCATGTCGGGACTTCTCGGGTCGAGAGAAAAGGAGTGGAGGGGAGTCGAATTGGCGTTGGCACTATGCCTGGGGGGCTGTTTTTCAATGGTATTTCTCCTTCTGTCGCTCGCTCTGCCCGGCGAAACCGTCTACCTCTGGCACGCCTTCGCGTCGGTCGTCGCCATGGGGCTCGCTGTGGCGTATTGGGTGAAGAGGAAGAGCAGGTATGCGACCTTTGTGTTTTCTATGTTGGGGTATATGGCACTCAGCGCTGCGATCGTGAGTCGGTTTACCATCGTCGATTCATTTGTCTGGCTCTGCTGGCAAAGTGTGATCGTCCTGAGCACGGCAGTCTGGTTCCACTCGAGATTCATTGTAGTGGCAAACTTTTTCATTTACCTTTCGATCTTTCTGGCGTACCTGGTTTCCGATGTCGCACTCACCACGGTCAGTGTTTCGTTCGGTGTGGTAGCTCTCCTGAGCGCGCGCATTCTGAACTGGCAGCGGGACCGCCTGGAACTTAAGACCGAGATGATGCGCAATGCTTACCTCGTCTGCGCTCTGCTCTTTCTTCCATACGCCCTCTACCACATTCTCCCGGCCGAGTTTGTGAGCCTCTCGTGGCTGGGACTGGCCTTCTCTTACTATCTGGCAAGCCGGCTCCTGAACGCTCGAAAGTACCGGTGGATGGCCCTGATGACGATGGTTCTGGCGATCGTTCACGTTTTTCTCGTCGATCTCGTCGGTCTCGATCCCACGCTCCGGATCATTTCCTTCGTCGTCCTGGGGATCGCCTTGCTGGGGGTTTCGATGTTCTACACGAGGAGTCGTAAGGTTGGAGGTACACCGGACGTCAAGCCAAAAGATACGTCCTCAAAATCGTAAGCGCACCGGGTCGCGAGGTGGGAAGAAGTCTGCCTTTCGGGTCCGCTTTGCGGTCTGTTATCTGCCGTCTGCCATCTGTCGTCTGCAATCTGTTGTTTTCAATCTGCCGTCTGCCATCTGCCGTCTGCAATCTGTCGTTTTCAATCTGCCATCTGCCTTCTGACCTCCTCAACTATGCCTGATCGACAGGATATCCCCATCCTTCACCAGGTATTCCTTTCCCTCGAGGCGCCAATGTCCCGATTCTTTCGCCTTTGCAAAGGACCCACCATGTTCGATGAAATGCTCATACTGGACTACCTCGGCGCGAATAAAGGTGTGGGCAAAGTCTGAATGGATCACACCGGCAGCTTCCTGGGCCGTCATCCCCTTGCGGATGGTCCACGCCCTGCACTCGTCTTCACCGACCGTGAAGAATGATTGCAGGCCGAGCAATGCATAGGCCTCGCGTATGAGGGTGTTGAGCGCTGATTCCTTGATACCGTATTCTTCCATGAAGACCTTCGCTTCATCGTCCGGGAGCTCGGACATCTCCATTTCGATCTTACCGAAGAACGAGACGACGTTTGTGTTCGCGCCACTTTTTATGGCGGCAACGCGGTCCGCTTCCTCGTTGGCGCCAGCCCGTTGCGACTCGTCAAAGTTCAAAGCGATCAGCATCGGTTTTGCGGAGAGAAGCTGGTAGTTCTTCAGGATGGGGGACTCGTCTTTCGTGAACTCGATCTCCCGCAACGGGTGCTCGCTGCTGAGTTCCTTGTGGCATTTCTCGAGTACGGGAAGCTCCCGCTTCAGCTGGGCGTCCTGCAGCTTGAGGAGCTGTTTCTTGATCCGGTCGATCCTCGCTTCCACAATGGCGAGGTCGGAGAGAATGAACTCCGTCTCGAAGGTCGCAAGATCTCGCAGCGGATCAACGGAACCGTCCGGGTGCGGGACCGCCTCGTCCGCGAACAATCGGACCACCTGCACGAGAGCGTCGTTTGTTTTGACGCTCCCAAGAAAGTTCGAGGTGAACTGGGTGGAGCCCGATTCCCCCTTCTTCAGTCCTACGACGTCGACAAATTCGATCGCAGCGTAGACAGTGCTTTTCGGAGAGAAGAGCGCTACGAGCCGGTCAAGCCGCGCATCCGGGACCCGAACAAGGGCGTGGTGCGTCTCTACCTTCGCAAGGGCAGCCGGGTCGAGATGCGTTTTTGTAATTGTTTGATAGAGGGTTGATTTCCCTGAAAAGGGGAGACCGACGATTCCAATTTGCATGGCCGGAGCTTTCTGGTGGTTAAGAATTGATAGGAGGAAGGTAAAACTTTTTGAGATGAATCGCTCCTGAAACCGGAAGCGGGAGCTGAAACCTGAGCGATTCCCATTTCTGCCACGTCCCCGGGGTCTCTCTCCGCTCTTCGCACGACAACGTGGAGGGAGGAGTGGGCACGGCCCGTCCTTTGAGCGAAGAGCGCACATCGACCCGAACGCAATATTGACTTCGCACAACTCTCCGCGTACCTTCCACCGAACCGGGCAGAGCTTGCTGCCCCAATACCTCCTGCGACAACCTATGAAACCCATGATCCATTTGAACGGATTCCGCTTGTTATTCATCGTTTCGATTTCTTCAGCCTGCCTAGCACAGCCACCCGGTGGGAGAGTCCTGTTTCCATATCAAGACCCCGACCGCCCGCTCGAAGAGCGCGTGGATGACCTCGTCGGGAGGATGACGCTCGACGAGAAGGCGAAGCAAACTCTCTACAATGCGCCCGCGATCGAGCGCCTCGGCGTGCCGGGTTACAACTGGTGGAATGAAGCTTTGCACGGCGTCGCAAGGGCGGGAAGGGCCACGGTTTTTCCGCAGGCGATCGGGCTCGCAGCGATGTGGGATTCCGGGCTGATGTTCCGTGTTGCCACGGCGATCTCGGACGAAGCCCGCGCAAAACATCACGACGCGGCACGGAAGGGGAGAAGGGGGATCTACGAAGGGCTCACCTTCTGGTCACCGAATATCAACATCTTCCGTGACCCGCGCTGGGGACGCGGCATGGAGACGTTCGGCGAAGACCCTTACCTGACCGGTCGGCTGGCAGTGGAGTTCGTCAAAGGGATGCAGGGGGACCATCCGTACTACTTCAAGACGATCGCGACGCCAAAGCACTTTGCCGTCCATAGCGGCCCCGAACCGGAGCGCCACGTGTTCGATGCGGTCGTCGGTGAGAGGGACTTGCGGGAAACCTACCTCCCGGCATTCAGGATGGCCGTCGTTGATGGGAAGGCATACTCCGTTATGTGCGCCTACAATCGATTCCGGGGCGCACCATGTTGTGGAAGCGACCATCTCCTTGAAAAGATTCTGAGGGGAGAATGGGGATTCGATGGATACGTGGTCTCTGATTGCTGGGCAATCCAGGACTTCTATCAATACCACGAAGTAGTTGGCTCGGCCCCGGAAGCGGCGGCCATGGCGCTTCGGGCTGGAACGGATCTGAATTGTGGCGTGACATACGACAGTCTGGGGACGGCGATACAACAGGGGCTCGTGTCGGAGGAGTTGCTCGATCGATCTGTCAAACGACTGTTCCGCGCACGGTTCAGGCTCGGCATGTTCGATCCGACGAAACGTGTTCCGTTCGCCGATACACCGATCGAGGTGAACGACTCCGAACAGCACCGGCAGCTCGCCCTTGAGGCGGCACACAAGTCAATCGTCCTTTTGAAAAATGACGGGGGGTTGCTCCCGCTGTCGAAAAATATTCGCTCCATTGCTGTCATCGGACCAAACGCCGACGAGGTGGAAGTCCTGCTCGGCAATTACAACGGAACGCCGTCCGAGCCTGTGACCCTGCTCGAAGGGATCAGGAAAAAAGTGGACGCCTCCACCACTGTCTTCTTTTCAAGGGGTTGCGAGATTGCAGAGAAGATTCCATTTTTCGATGTCGTGCCCCCATCGGCGTTGGCCGTCGAAACGGAGGGAGTGAGGATCTCAGGATTAAAGGGGGAGTACTTCCGCAACACTGTCTTTTCCGGCGCGCCTGCGTTGGTTCGCGTCGATCCTTCGATAGACTTCACGTGGTGGGAGGGACCGCCGGGACCGTCCGTGGAGGCAGACAGTTTTAGCGTACGATGGACCGGATGGCTGATCCCCTCAATATCGGGCGCATATGACCTGGGCGTGACTGTCCTGGGAGAGTTCCGCCTCTTTCTTGATGATTCTCTCGTGACCGAGGTTTCGGCCTTGCACGGAACGCGCACTCAGACGAAACGAATGGACTTCGAGGCCGGGGTTCCGCGCCGGATCAGGGTCGAGTACTGGGATCGTCGTGCGGATGGTATCGTGAAGCTTGTCTGGTCACCCCCTCATCCCTCCCTGGAGGAAGAGGCGCTCGCCGCGGCCCGCAAGGCCGACGTCGTCGTGCTTGTCCTCGGGCTCTCTCCCCGGCTTGAAGGTGAGGAAATGCCAATCAGCATTCCGGGATTCGCCGGCGGCGATCGAACAGACATACGGATGCCGGAAGTGCAGGAGAAGCTCATGAAACGGATCGCCGGGCTCGGGAAGCCGGTGGCGTTGATTCTCCTGAATGGCAGTGCCCTGGGAATCGAGTGGGCCGCCGAACACATTCCGGCTATTGTCGAAGCATGGTATCCGGGTCAGGCAGCCGGCACGGCCCTTGCAGATGTCTTGTTCGGGGACTACAATCCTGCAGGAAGGCTCCCTGTCACGTTCTACCGCTCAGTGGATCAACTTCCTCCCTTCAACGACTATGCGATGGCGGGGAGAACGTATCGGTATTTCTCGGGTGAGCCCCTCTTTCCGTTCGGGTATGGGCTCAGCTACACAACATTTGAGTATTCGAATCTTCAAACCCCACGAGTGGTTCAAGCGGGAGGCGGTATCGAAGTCACGGTCGACGTGCGGAATAGTGGATTGAAGGTCGGGGAGGAAGTGGTGCAACTTTATGTGACCGACATCGAGGCGTCTGTCCCGGTGCCGGTCAGGTCGCTGCAGGGATTCAAGCGAGTGCGGCTTTCGCCGGGTGAGGGAACCAGGGTGACATTCAGCCTCGAGCCACGGCAGCTGTCGCTGATTGATCCGGCGGGACGACGTATGCTGGAGCCGGGTATCTTCGAGATCAGTGTCGGAGGCGGGCAACCAGCGATGCAGGTGCCGCGATGGAAGCACACCTCGGGTGTCGTCGCAGGGCGGATGGAGGTACGAGGTGAGCCACTGCGGGTTCCGGAATGAGAGGGTGAATGATTCTTTCAGGAAGGCACGGCGAACGCGTTCTACGATCTATTTCAAAAGTCAGGACTACCAATGGATGCACATCCTTCACTTCGAGCGCTGAAAGACGAAATGGGAAGGCTCTCGGAGCAATTCGGGTCAAGAGCGACTCTCCCGCCGAAATGCTTCACGGCGATGCAGGCAAAGTTCCTCGAGTACGAATCCCGGCGCCTCCTCAAAGTTGCGTTTCCCGTCCTGGAATCATTCCTCAATCCTGTGAGGATTATGCAGGGAGGATTCATCGCAGCGGCCTTTGACAATACATTCGGTCCCCTCAGTTATCTGGCGGCCCGGGAAGCCTGCGTGACTCTCGATCTCCATACGCAATTCATCCGGACGATTACGTTGGGGGATACGCTCACCGTGCAAGCGACGGTCGTCTCACGCGGCCCCCAGACGTTGTACCTGGCCGGTGAAGCCACAAACGGCCGGGGAAAACTGGTGGCGACGTGTTCCGCCAATGCCGTCGTGGTGAAGTCGACCACACCAGTGGGATGAGTATGTGAACAAAGAACAGGGCGAGACGGAATAAACTTCGTCTCGCCCTGAGGTCGCATTCCCGCGGGTGCAGATCCGAGCCGGTGTTTCCTCTCTACAAAGTTCTGTTCCAGAAATCGACCATAACCTTGTTCAGGTGACTTCGTCCGGGCGGATCCCCGACGCCGTGTCCCCGCAGCGGATAGACCATTAGCTCGAACAACTTCCCGGCCTTGATCAGCTCGTTCACAAATGTCCAGGTATTCTGGATATGCACATTGTCATCGTGCGTGCCGTGGATGAGCATCAGCCTTCCATGAAGGTCCTTTGCGTATTGCAGCAGCGATGCTTCTTCGAAGCCCTTCTGGTTCTCCTTCTCCGTCTTCATCATCGCTTCCCCCCATTTCGTGTCATAAAACCGGAAATCCGTCACACCGGCGCCGGCGATGCCCGCCTTGAACTCACTGGACCGGGTCATGGCCAGAAGCGTATTCGTGCCCCCGCCGCTCCATCCGTAGATGCCGAAGCGTTCGGGATCGACGAAGGGTTGTCTCTTCATCCATTGTACAGCATCCACGAGATCATTCAGCTCCACCTCACCCGGAGTTCGGGAGAGGAAAAGGTTCTCCAATTTCTTGCTGATTCCCGTTGCGGCCCGATTGTCGACCTTCAGGATGATGTAGCCGTTACTGACGAGGACGTTTTCGAAAATGATCCCGCTTGAGAAGGCATTGAGCACCGTGGGAGCCGAGGGTCCGCCGTAAACCAACACGATCACAGGATACTTCTTCCCGGGATCTAAGGTCTTCGGCTTCAGAATCGATGCAGGAAGGAGAAACCCGTCGCGCGCAGGTATGGAAATCAGTTCGGGGTAGGAAATGTCATAGTTCTTGAGACCGGCGAAGTCGGCTTCGGCGAGTGTGAACCTCCTGGATCCCGACGACTCATACAGCGTGAGAGAAGAGGGAGTTGTGATGCTGGAAAAACGGCTGAAGAAATACCGGCCGTTCGGGCTCATGGAAACCACGTGCGTGCCGTCCCCCTGTGTGAGGCGCCTCATTCCGCTTCCATCGAACTTGATCCGGTACAGATGCTTCTCAAGCGACGATTTCTCAAGCCCCGTGAAATAGAGCCAGTCATTCTTCTCGTCAACTCCGGCAATCGCCCTCCGAACCCAGAACACCGGTCCGGAGGAACTCAGCGCCCAGTCCCCTTTGGTGATCTGATTCACCAGCTTCCCGTTCAATGTGAATCGATAGAGGTGCGCGTAGCCGCTCCTTTCGGACGCGATGATAAAATGTTTTCCGTCTTTCGTGAAATAGAGATCATCCGACATATTATGCCACCCCTCGTCGGTGTCTTTCATAATGAACTTCGCCGTTCCGGTCTTCCGGTCGACGAAATAGAAATCGAGCTCGGTTTGCAGCCGGTTGAGAACCCGCACGCAGACGCGGTCATCCGCCGGCAGCCAATCGACCCGCATCACGTATTCGTACGCGTCGTGTGGTATGCCGGCCCAGGTTGTTACCGCTGTTGAAAGTTCGACGATGCCGACGCGCACCTCGGGATTCTTTTCGCCCACCTTGGGATAGCGCTGGGTGGTGACCGCCGGGGTCCAGGGAGTGATGCCGACATAGTGTTGCACGCTTACTTCCGACTCATCGGACCGCAGGAAGGCGATCGAGCGCGAATCGTGCGACCACCAGTAGCCGATGTCCTGGCGTCCAAAGATCTCTTCCCAGTAGACCCAGGAGAGGGTGCCGTTCAGGACTGTTTTGCTCCCGTCGTTCGTCAGGCGGATTTCCCTGTTCAATTGGAGATCG
>JBBEBV010000197.1:0-11152 GCA_040882165.1 Bacteroidota bacterium | reverse complement strand
CGATTCGGTCGCCTTTCGATAATCGTAATAGGGAGTGCGTTTGCCGCTGGCGGGATCGAGGCGTTCGATGACGCGCTCGTCCGCGGGCTTGCGTGTGTCGTAAATAAGCGCGGTGTTGTCATCGAGCCACCAGGTTCGCGGCGTCGAGAACGCCTGAGCGAAGGATGGGTCGCTCATCGTGTCGAGGGTCAACTGCTTCCTCTCCTGGGCTGCGAGAGGGAGGAGGAGAATCGAAAGCAGAATGGCGAGAAGCTTGATGTCTGCATGAAAACGTGATGGGTTCATGGGATGGTTCTTTCGGTGATCGAATGGAAGAGGTCGAATGATGGAAGTAAGGTATCGCTTTATCAGAACCAGATGCAACGCTTTTGTGAATGTCGGAGATGGGAGTGTCAGATGTGGGAATCAAACAGAACGGCGACGGAGGGAACGCAACGGTTGATTATAGAAATGATTTTCGTATTTTGGGACGTACATGAGTCGTTGACACGGCAAACCGTGCGACCCCGGCAAGCTGCACAGCGGTCATGATGTTTACAATCCCAGATCTCCAACCACCACAACGGAGTTCCGCCATGCGTTTGTTCATCGTCTGTTTCGTGATTTCCTTCTCTGTGTATGCTCAGGAACCGGCTCGTTTTGTTGACTCAGATCGTGCGGACAAAGTCAAGGCCACTGCACCTGTTATCGAACGGATGTTCAAGGAATTTGCCGATAGGCAGCATTTGCCGGGCTTGAGCTATGGTGTCATGCTGGATGGAAAGCTCCTGTACACCGGTGGTTTTGGCTTCTCGAACCTTGCCGATAAGATTCCCGCAAATACAAAATCTCTATTTCGCATCGCCTCTATGAGCAAGAGTTTTACCGCGCTGGCGATTCTCCAGCTCCGGGATGAAGGAAAACTCTCCCTGGACGACCCGGCTTCGAAGTATTTGCCCGCCATGAGTAAGTTGACGCACCTCACCACCGACGCGCCCGCCATTATGATCCGACACCTCTTGACTCATTCGGCAGGGTTCCCAGAGGACAATCCATGGGGGGATCGGCAACTGGCTGATACCGACCGCGAACTGCTTGAAATGATCGAAGGGGGAGTCTCGTTCTCCAATGTCCCCGGGATTGAGTATGAATATAGTAATCTCGGTTTTGCGCTCCTTGGACAGATCGTGCAGGTTGTGTCAGGAATGGATTTTCAGAAGTATACCACGGAACGGATCTTCAAGCCGCTCGGGATGACCAGCACGGTCTGGGAGTATGAAAAAGTTCCGAAAGAGAAGCTCGCCCTCGGCTATGCCTGGATTGACAATTCCTGGGTGCTTGTCCCGATGCTGCATCACGGGTCGTACGGCGCGATGGGGGGACTTATTACATCGATTGAAGATTTCGCGAACTATGTTTCATTGCACCTGTCGGGCTGGCCCCCTCGAAGCGACAGTGAGAGCGTAGTCCTCAAACGGAGTTCGCTGCGCGAGATGCATCAACCGGGAAAGTTCAACAGGTTGAACCCCTCGTTTCGCTATCCCGGTGGGAGGGAGTGTGCCATGGTTTCCGCGTATGCCTACGGATTGTCTTGGTCGAAGGATTGTGAAGGGAGGGTTTCGGTGGGGCACGGCGGTGGTCTTCCGGGTTTCGGGAGCCACTGGTCGATGCTTCCGGAGTACGGAATTGCGGTGATGTCGTTTGATAACCGCACATACGGGGGCACCGGCGGACTGCACGTGTGGGTCCTCGACACGATTGCGACGCTTGCCGGACTTCAACCGCGACAAATTTCCCCCTCGAAGATCCTGCAACAACGCACGAAGGAACTTGCGGGTATCCTTCCGGACTGGGGGAATGCGGAGCGTTCGGGATTGTTCGCGGAAAACTTCTTTTTGGACAACCGTATCCAGGACCTCAAGGCACGATCGAAAGATCTCTTCGAAAAAACAGGGAAGATCGTGACTATCAGGGAGATCGTTCCGGAGAATCAATTGCGCGGGACATTCATCATGGAAGGGGAGAAAATGAACCTACAGGTTTTCTTCACCCTAACGCCTGAAAAGAATCCGTTGATTCAGCAGGTGAGGGTGAGGGGGATGGAGAGGTAGGGTGAAGTATCGAGTCCGGATACAATCGTGACGGGAAGCATCCAGGACTGTCTTTCCCAACCCTGCAATTGGTTGGGAGATACGCGACTTCTCCTGTCTCCCAGGACAGGTCGATTTGCTTCTCGGTATGCTTTTTGTTAATGTTGCGCGGAAGGAATCCGCATCCATGAGCCGCGTTCCAAAATCGCTCCCTCGGGAGCCGAAACGGCACGGCAGGCCACGCCGGACTCTTCTCCACGGTCGATGATATCCACGCATTGTTGAGTGTGATGTTGCACGAAGGGGAGTACCGTGGAAAAAGGGTTTACAGCAAGGACGTTGTGAAGTTATTCACGGAGAAAAACGAGTTCGGCCATGGGTTGGGGTGGCAAATAACGACGATGCAGGACTCGGCCGGACATTCCATGACTGCCATAGGGCATGGCGGGTTTACAGGAACGTTCGGCGCGTTCGTGCCCGAACACGGGGTCGTCTTTGTCATCCTGACGAACCGGCAGAACCTTGGGCCAAAACCGAACGGATTCTATAACGACATCAGGATGTTGCAGCGGGGGGTGACACAGGCATTGATGAGTTCTCTATACAGGTCCCAGTAAAGCAGGTTTATGTATGGGGGAGGTGACTTGGAAATGGAAGGGCGTAGGACAGTACCTCGACCAACTCCTTGACTTTGCACGTTCACTTGAGTAATGATCCTCCTGGTTGAGCTATATGCCTCCCGGCCTTCGCTGGTCTCTGGACCTCGTGAAGAGACCGAGGGGGTACCCACCGAGTTTAGGCGATCATAATGTGTGAGGGGTACGCGCGTGTCCACGACGGACCATGGATCGAAGTATAGGAATGGGCTCGGTTCACGTTTTCTGCGCGTCTCTTGACATTGTTGTGCGCATTCTCTACTTTCTCCTTGTCGTTACCTCCAGTCACCACATCTCGCACAGAACTCACGCACTTGAAGTTCGATAGTCGTGAAAAGTCTTGCTCACCAATCAGGCTTACTGTTTTCCCAGCCGGGTGTCGGTGTAGTTCGGGACACCTTCGCTAAGTAGAATCGTTGGTTTCCTTGACGGCAGGGGATAGCGAGCATACAGACATCCTTTACGGGACTCCACTCTGAGGGCGTTCAGCATGCCAAAGGGCCGAAATCGTTCAACCCATCCAGATCGAACCATGACGGGAGACAACCCCACGGGCGTGCTTTCCCATCAAGACCATGGGGCGTTGGGGGAGACTATCCTCGAAGTGCAACGAATGCATAACGATCCGAATGAGCCTCAGGGGGAACGATCTCTGCAATTTGAGGAGCCGAAAGCGGAACTTCGCAATGAGATGAAGCGTCGGATTGATGGTGGAGAAGCTCTCCGGTTAGCGGAGCAGAAACATCGAAGCATCTTCGAGAACTTCATGGAGGGGATGTTTCTCGCGACACCCGATGGGAGGTATATCGAAGTGAACCCAGCCCTTGCTCGCATTTACGGTTACAGCAAACCTGACGAATTGATCCGGGGCCTGTCGAATGGTGAATGTCAGATATACGCCGATCCCGCCAGACAGATGGGATTCAAAAACCTCGTACTGGAACAGGGAACGGTGCGTGACTTTGAGTATGAGGCAGTTCGTAGGGATGGAGAGGCGATCTGGCTTTCACAGAGCGCACATCTGGAAAAGAACCGAAAGAATGAGAATGTCCTCATTGAGGGGATCACGGTGGATATCACGCGCAGGAAACGGGCGGAGGAAGCACTCAGAAATTCGGAACGGGACTATCGATCCATCTTTGAGAATGCCGTGGAGGGCATCTGTCGATCCACTTATGACGGGAAATTCCTCAAAGTGAACCCGGCGCTGGTGAAGATGCTCGGTTATGGGTCGGAGAAAGAACTGCTCCAGATCGATATTGCTACGCAGCTCTATTTCGATCCGAGAGATCGTGCTGAATTTAAAGAAAAGATTGCGAGAGATAACAAGGTCACGAGCCTTGAGCTACGCATGAAGAAGAAGAATGGGGAGTTGATTTACGTGAATGTCCATGATCGGATTCAGCGGGACGACCAGGGGAACTTCCTCTACTACGAGGCGATTATTGAGGACATCACGGACCGGAAGCAGGTGGAGGAGGCGCTCCAGAAGGCGCATACGGAATTGGAATTCCGCGTCTCACAACGCACAAGAGCCCTCGCGCGAGCGAATGTGGAGCTTCGCAGTGAGATCTTGGAGCGTGAGCGAGCCGAAAGGGCCTTACGCGAAAGCGAGGAACGATACCGAACGCTGGTGGAACTTTCCCCCGAATGTATTGCGGTGTACAGCAACCGCATCATCTTGTTCGTCAACACGGCATCACTGAAATTTTCCGGTGCAGACTCGCGTGAACAGTTGCTTGGACAGGATGTTGCCCGTTTGTTCAATTTTGGTACGGACGAGGTGGTCGATCGAATGATGGAGAGAATCGAGAGCGAGAGTGGCGATGGACTGATCCAGGAAAAGTTTTCCGTCTCTTCGGGTCAAACGGTTCACGTGGAAGTTTCATGCGCCCCAATCACCTACCTTGGACAATCAGCCCGATTGGTCGTTATTCGGGATATTACCGAGCGCAAGCGGGCGGAAGAAAATCTCATGGCCTATCAACAAAAGCTCCAGTCTGTTGCGTCCGAATTGTCGCTTGTCCAGGAGAGGGAGCGACGCACGATAGCCGGCTATCTCCATGATCATATTGGGCAGGCCCTCGCCGTTTCAAAAATGAAACTGAAGGAAGCGTATACATTGTCGTCCGAATTCAGAGTCAAGGAGTCTTTGGAAAGAGTCCTCGAACTCATCGAGCAATCATACCAGGAAGCCCGGTCGCTTACGATAGACCTGAGCCCCCCCATCTTGTATGAACTTGGTTTTGAGGCAGCGGTAGAGTGGCTCGCAGAGCGAACAGGCAAGCAGCATGGCTTCACGGTCAGCTACCAGAGTGACGCGTCTTCAAAACCACTGGCGAATGACATTCGCATCGTGTTGTTCCAGGCAAGCCGTGAAGTGTTGATGAACATTGTGAAACACGCTGAAGCTCGCTCCATTGAGATCGCGATTAGTCGGGTTGCAGACAGCATCAGTGTCGTCATCAGGGATGATGGAAAGGGTTTCGACACCTCAAGACTGTATTCGTACGGAACTCATTCAGGAGGATTTGGACTTTTCAATGTGAGGGAGCGACTTGTGCATCTGGGAGGACATGTGAGAATTGAGTCTGTCATTGGTCGTAGCACAAAGGTCACCATTGTTGCTCCTTTGGCAAAGGTTGATGAAAAGGATGGACCCGCATGAATGTTCAAATCGTTCTCGCTGACGATCATAAGATCATGCGTGATGGTCTCCGCTCGCTGCTCGAGAAACAACCGGATCTGGAGGTGGTGGGGGAGGCCGATAGCGGAAGCGTTGCCATTCGCCTTGTCCGGGAATGCTCCCCGGACGTTGTCATTCTTGATATTGCCATGCCCGGGCTTGACGGCACAGAGGTCGCCCGGCAAATAAAGAACCACAACCCGGATGTGAAAATCCTGGCATTGTCTATGCATTCGGACAAACAATTTGTAAAAAGGATGTTCTCTTCGGGGGCATCGGGATACCTGCTGAAGGAATGTGCGTTCGATGAACTCATCGAGGCCATTCGTTCTGTCATGGCGAACAGGACGTATCTCAGTCCGATGTTGACCAGCCAGGTCATCAAAGAGTACGTCCTGCGCGGTTCGGATGCCGGGTCCACCAAACCTTCCTTCCTGACGCCGCGGGAATCGGAGGTGCTTCAATTGCTTGCGGAGGGAACAACCACGAAGGAAATTGCTTATCGACTACACGTGAGTGTCAAGACCATCGAGACCCACCGGCAGCAGATCATGGAGAAACTTGACATCCATAGTGTCGCCCAGCTGACGAAGTACGCCATACGTGAAGGATTGACCTCGTTGGACCGGTAGACGGTACCCCTCTCGTTGAAGAACTCGTATATCATAGGCCTGACGTTCCATCGCAGTGTGGGAGGATCCTTTTTTTTGCCTACAAGGTCGTGGGCTCCCTGTTGAGAGGATGGACTTTGGGAGTTTTTTCCATTTCCCGCGCGTGCAAGTCCATTGTCTTCCGTTGTCGACGCGTTTCGCGCCGCAGTCCTCAGATTCCTTGACCCGCCCCAGAAACCCCGCTTTCATTCTCCGTTGATGCCCTCAGGTATTTCGAAGTTCAAATCAGGGTTTCCCCGATTGTGCAAGATTGAGAATGGCGCTAAGTTCGTGCCATGCTCTTTCCCAAATCTGAAAAGATTCGTTCACTCTCGCGAAGGAGGCAACCATGAGGACTCACCGATTCCTCGCCCTGATCGTGTTGACGATCCTGCCCGCATTCCTCATTGCCCAGGACGGCAAGCTTCGAGGCAAGGTGATGGATCGATATACGCAGGAAGCGCTTATCGGGGCGAATATTATCATTGAAGGAACTTCCCTTGGCGCTTCAAGCGACCTGACCGGTGATTATATCATTCTGGGTGTCCCTCCTGGTATATACACCATCAAAGTCTCCTATATCGGATATGCCACATATTCCATCAGCAATGTGCGTGTGAACTCGAATGTCACGACATCGCAGGATTTTCAACTTTCACCCACTTCCATCCAGGTTGAAGCCATCGAAGTCGTTGCCGACCGACCCTTGATTCAACGGAACACCACGAACACGGTTCGTGTCACCACACAGGAATCGGTTGAATTTCTTCCATTTCGGGGACTGGAGAACATCCTTGCATTGGAGGCGGGGGTCGTCCAGCAGGACGGTAATTTGTACGTTCGTGGCGGCCGCGCCGGCGAAGTGGCTTACTTTGTTGACGGCACCAATGTAACGAATCCGTTCCTGAACACGGCGAACGTTTCCGTGATCCAGGAGGCCATCGAAGAAATTCAACTCCAGTCGGGAGGGTTCACGGCGGAATACGGCGGAGCCAATTCGGCAATCGTCCGTACGACCCTCCGGAGCGGCGGAACTCAGCTCAGAGCGACGATTGACTACCAAACGGATGATTTTGCCAAACCCGGGAGTCAATTCCTCGGAACCTCGGCGTTCGGTTTTAGAAATGCCGTAGTCACACTAGGAGGACCCGTGCCGTTTCTCGGAGCCGCAAGGTTTTTCGTGGCAGGACAACATAATTATCTGAGGAACCGTCAACCAATGTATCTGGAGCCCTTTCAATTTGAGGGATTGACGACTGATGGATTCGGGGGAAGGTCGGCGGGGATTCTGCTCCCAAACAATGGTACGATAGAGTTCAAGCGAAACCATTTATATGATAATTGGTCTGAAAGCAACTTCATCCAGGGGACGGTCTCGTACGATTTCAACCCCCTGAAATTTCGATTCTCGGGCAGCTATCTCAAAGGAGAGGAGCCCAGGGGTGGGGGTTGGCCCTCCGCATTGGTAGGATATTTCAATCAAAAAAGAAACACCGTCGACGAGACGACGACGTCATTCGCAAATATGAGAATAACCCATGTCCTGGGATCCTCCACCTTCTATGAAGTGGGTTTATCGTATAATGATCGCTTTCACCGGCGATATGATCCGGAGTTTGGCGACGAGTGGTCACTGTACGTCGACAGCACGGCCAATGCGGAACGCGGATACACAGGTTTTCTGCGGCGTTACTCAGGTCCGCTTCAATGGAGTACCATCAACGGCTTTCGCTTCAACGATCCGGATAGTCCGAACAACTCATATGTGAAAGACAATCAGCGGTCGATTGGCTTTCATATCGACTTCGTCTCACAAGTGAATTCGGGGTGGGAATTGAAGGCTGGTGGGCGCCTTGACAGCTGGGTTATCAGGAATTACACTATGGGCAATATTGAGGCTGCCATGGTGTTCCTCAACGGTCTGTACGGTACGATACCGCGCTCGTTTTCGAACGAATACGAACGACGGATTGAGCTCGAAAAAGCTGCCGGCGTCAATCATTATGGGTATGATGTGGATGGGAACGAAGTTGATGAAGGATTCGATGCCCCCCAGAAGCCCTTGTTTACCTCAGCGTATGTGCAAAATAAGTTTGAGTTTCACGATGTTATCTTGAACCTCGGTTTGCGCTACGAATTTTATGACCCCAAGATCACCGTTCCACCCGACCCCTCAGCGGTGACGGGATTCGATCACACACTTGACTATATCGATGAAACGAGCCTGACCACCAAGAAGCCTTCCTCGTATATCCTGCCGCGCGTCAGCTTTTCTTTCCCTGCCACGGACCAGACCGTATTCTATGCCCAATTTGGAAAATATGTACAGTTGCCGCAGCTTTCCAGATTGTACGCCGGTAACTTTGTCCTGAGCAGAAATCTCAGCCCGTTCACGCGCAACCCCTGGGGAAGAGCCCAGGGTTCGCCGCCGGCTTTCATGGTTGTGCCGGAGCGCACGACACAGTACGAAATGGGGTTGAGGCAGACGCTCACCGACAATTTTGCGTTTACGGTCAGCGGGTTCTACAAACATGTCAAGGATCAGCTCCAGTACAATAAGTACCCGTCGCCCGATGATCCGTTGTTCGTCGCGTGGAAAAATGACGATTTCGCGGTGATCAAGGGACTCGAGTTGACGCTCGAACTGAGGAGAACAAATAGGATGGCTGCCCGCTTAAACTACACGCTTTCCGATGCACGCGGAACGGCTTCCGACGCATTTGAATGGTACGCGCCGGTCTCCGACATTACCATCAATTCACGATTTCCGTTGTTTGTCAATCCCCTTGGGTTCAACCAAACCCATCGTGGCACCATTCTGATCGATTATCGATTGAGTCAGGGGGAGGGAGGGCCGGTGTTTGATGGGTTCGGTGCCAACTTTATTCTCTCGTTCAATAGCGGGCATAACTATACCAAAATCCTGAATTCTTTTGGAGCGGCTGCAAGCCCGTGGTTGGTTGGGATTCAGTCCGAATCACGTCGTAAACCCACCGAGCCGATAAACAGTTCCTCCACGCCGTGGAATTTCAATGTCGATCTCAACCTGAACAAACGGATCTCCTTTGAATCGTTTGCCGCCGAAGTGTACGTGAACGTGTTGAACCTCTTCGATACGAAGCAAATCCTCAACGTGTACGAGACCACCGGCACTCCGGAGGACGATGGTTGGCTGAGTAGCCCGCAATCGAAAAGTTTCCGTGATATCGGGCAGTATTCCGAGTTTTACGAGGCTATTAATCTCGAGAATCGATGGGCCTACATCAGCAGAAAGGGAACCGATCTGTACGGTTCCCCGAGGCAGGTGCGCGTAGGCATCAAGGTCGAAATCAATCCGTGACCGGTGTTCGTCAAGTTATCCCCATGATGACCAACAATCATAAGGAAGCGAAGGCATGAACTCAAATGGCATGGTGCGGTTTCCTTCTTTTGCGGCGGTAGTGATGATTGTTATCAACCTGCCGCTTGCTGCGCAAGATCTTGACAAGGGCTTTCCCGACTCGCAATCGCTGAAGAAGACCTCAGGATCGCCGATCTTTCAGGTTCTGAATATCAACAACATCACGGCCTGGCAGAGGTCTGACGGTCGTATCTGGGGATCTCCGAACGGCGAACCCTCAACGATTTATCCGAAGAACACTGTCAGTGCAATTTACGGAGGAGGCATTATTTGGGGTGCGAAAGCGTATCTTGATCCGAACTATTCAGTTTCTCCTCCGGGTCAATCGATACGTCTCGGAGGACATGTGAGGGCTAGTTCAAGAAGAGCGGGCAGAATTATAGGGTCTGGATCGACAGCGACTGGCGCCGATCCCGCCGACGATGACGTCCGCATATACAAGATTCGACGTGACTACAGGGAGTTATCTCCGAACGAGCTTCGAACGGAGGCGTCAGATTCCTATCAGGTTCCCCTCTCGTCCGTCTCTGATGCACAAATTACCGCCGTGTTCAATCAGTACGAGAAAGATTGGAACGAATGGCCGGTTCTCTACGGGGCACCGTACGTCGATCGCAATGGTAATGGAAACTATGACCCACCGCCGCCCTTCAGTGCAACATTTACCGTGGATAGCTTGATCGCTCGAGGTTATGACGAACCCGGGGTGGCCGGAGCCGATCCAAACTCTGTCGCAGACCAGGTGCTCTGGACGGTCTATAATGACCTTGATCCTGCTCCGACCATGTACGCTTCTGAAAAACTTGGAACGGAAGCTCAAGCGACCGTGTGGGGATACAAGAGCACAGGTCCGCTTGGTCACATTTTCTTTCGTCGGGTAAAGATTATCAACAAGGGGGGCGTTCTGGTTGGGGGCCAGAAAGTGTCGCTGTATCTGGACAGCGTTTATGTCGCTCAGGAGTCCGATCCGGACCTGGGGGATTTTGTCGAGGATATCATCGGTTGTGACACAACGCTAAGCCTTGCGTTCATCTACAACGGTGTGGCCATTGATCGGCAATACAAACAATTCGGGCTCCCTCCTCCGTCTGTCGGTTATGATTTTCTTCAGGGGCCACGCGTTCCGGCCCCGGGTGACTCAGCAGTTTTTGACCTCAAGCGGCTCCATGGCTGGAAAAACCTGCCGATGACTTCTTTTTCTTACTTCTCGTCGGGGAGTGCGATTGCGGATCCTCCAGGAAACGTTTATGAAGGTGCTCTTCGCTGGTGGAAGCTCTTACGCGGATATGTTCCCGACCCGTCGACTGCCCCTAACCGCTTATACGAGCATCCGCCCGGTGTCCCGCAAACCAAGTTTCCCCTGTCAGGCGATCCTGTACTGAAAACGGGATTTCTCGACGGCTTGGGGACTCAATATTCGTTTGCTCCAGGGGACCGCAGGATTGTGATGAGCAGCGGGCCCTTCAGGCTGGCCCCGGGCGATACCCAGGAACTCGTCATGGGGTACATTGGCGGGTTGGGCTCCGACAGGGTCTCGAGTGTAGCCGTCATGAAATTCAACGATCGATTCGCGCAAAATACTTATGATGCGCTCTTCCGCGTTCCGCGTCCCCCTGCAGGACCAAGCGTAAAGGTTGCCGAGCTCGATGGGTTAATTGTTCTTGAATGGGCCAGCGAAGGGGCCCGGGTGA
>JBBEBV010000196.1:6978-26548 GCA_040882165.1 Bacteroidota bacterium | reverse complement strand
AAGGAGACGCTGTCGAATCTCGTCCCTCATATCGGTATCGGACATTCCTTCTAGGGTTCTCATGAGCTGGGATACCGTCATTGGACAGCAACGGGTCAAGGAACTCCTGCAACGGGCGATCGCCGGCGGGAAGGTTGCCCACGCCTACCTGTTCCATGGGGGCGAAGGGGTCGGGAAGGAAGCCATGGCGATCGAGTTTGCCCGGGTTCTGAATTGTGAGAAGAAACAACCGACAGCGTGCGGTGCATGCGCGAGTTGCCGGAAAACGAACCCGCTGCAGCACCCCAATATCAGACTCATCTTCCCCCTCCCGGTGGGGAAATCCGAGAAGTCGGGCGACGATCCGATCCGTGTCCTGAGCGAGGAGCAGGTGGCTGCGGTCCAGGAACAACTTCGTCTCAAGGCACTGGACCCGTATTACCACATAGCCGTTCCCAAAGCAAATTTTATCAAGGTCAACAGCGTCCGTTTTGTGCGACGGCAGGCCGCCATGTCGCGGTTTGAAGGGGGGAAAAACGTTTTCATCATTTCTCCCGCTGACGCGATGAATGCAGAGGCCGGCAACTCACTGCTCAAGACCCTCGAAGAGCCCCCCTCCGATTCGGTTTTTGTTCTGACAACATCCCGGCGGCAGCAGTTACTTCCCACCATTCTTTCCCGATGCCAGCTTGTGCAGTTCGATCCTCTGAGTGAGGAGGAACTCTGCGAGGCGCTGATCGCGCGCATGGAGGTCGAGCCGGACCAGGCCGCACTGGTCGCGCGTCTGTCGGAAGGAAGTTATTCGACAGCCGTCGAGATGCTCTCCGTTGACATGGTCCGCGAACGGGAAGGCGTTGTTCAGTTCCTTCGCCTGGTTCTGGGATCGCAACGTGCTGCACTGTCAAAGGAAATCGAGGCGATCGGTTCGACGGGTGACCGTTCGGTCGTTGTCCGCTGGCTCAAGATGCTTCAGGCTTGGCTGCGCGACGCGTTGGTGTTGCGCGATCTTGGGGAGGGAGGGATGCCTGGCGGCGATCCGTCCGCGGAGCTGACCAGTTTTGTTTCAAAATTTCCCCGGGCGGATCTCCCCGAAGCGCTTGAGTGTGTCGAGCGGAGCATTGCTCTTGTAGACAAAAATGTCTACCTTCCTCTTATTCTCACTGGATTATCCATCGATTTGCATCGCACACTCGTCCCGCAACGATAACCTACCTTGAAAAAGACCTTCCAGCGCACCCTCGTCACGGCTGCACTTCCATATGCAAACGGGGCGCTTCATCTGGGCCATCTTGCCGGTGCGTATTTACCTGCCGACCTCTACGTCCGGTACCTCCGGTCCCGAAAGCGCGACGTGGTCTTCATCTGCGGTTCGGATGAGCATGGCGTTGCCATTACGGTCACCGCCGAGAAGGAACATATCACGCCCCAGGCGGTCGTCGATCGGTACCACCCTATGAACACGTCCGCGTTTGAGGCGTTCGGGATGAGTTTCGACAATTATTCGCGCACATCACTTCCCGTTCATCACAGGACCGCCCGCGAGTTCTTTACCCACTTGCACCGACAGGGAGTGCTGAAGGAAAAAGAGGAACTTCAGCTTTATTGCGAAAAAGACGGGATGTTCCTCGCCGACCGTTATGTCGAGGGAACCTGTCCGAATTGCAAATACATCCAGGCGCGTGGCGACCAGTGCGAAAATTGCGGGACCTGGCTGAACCAGACCGAACTCGTGGATCCCAGGTGCAAGTTGTGCGGCACCACTCCCGTGGTTCGCAAGACGACCCATTGGTATTTTCCGCTGGGCGATTTTCAAAAACGACTCCAGGCGTTTATCGAGGAGCGCTCGAAAAGGGACGGTTGGAAGGACAACGTGCTTCGCTATTGTGAAAGTTGGTTCAAAGCGGGGCTGCAGGACCGGGCCGTGACCCGCGATCTGAACTGGGGAGTCCAGGTTCCGGTAGCGGGGTATGAGAACAAGGTCATCTATGTCTGGTTTGATGCCGTGCTGGGGTATATCTCCTCCACCATGGAATGGGCGGAGCGACGTGGCACGCCGGATCTCTGGAAGTCGTACTGGCAACAGGACGACACGAAGTATGTCGCCTTCATCGGGAAGGATAACGTGGTGTTCCACTGCATCGTCTTTCCTGCGATGCTCATGGCCTGGAACGATGGGGGAGGAGAGCAATTCATCCTTCCGGAAAATGTTCCGGCAAACGAGTTCCTGAATTTCGAAGGGCAAAAATTTTCCAAAAGCCGGGGCTGGGGAATCGATCTCCAGGAGTTCCAGAAGTATTTTCCCGCGGACCCGCTCCGGTATACCCTTGCGCTCAATTTGCCTGAATCGCGCGACAGCGATTTCTATTTGAAAGATTTCCAGGCGCGAACCAACAACGAGTTGGCCGATATCTTCGGCAACTTCATCAACCGCACGCTCGCCTTCACCGAAAAGAACTTCAAGGGGACTGTGCCCCCGCTGGGCCCGCCCGGCAAGATCGACAAGGAGATGATCGCAACCCTGAAGAGCCTGCCGGGAACAATAGGCGACCTGTATGAGCGGTACAAGTTTCGCGAGGGCGTGATCGAAACGATGAACCTTGCCCGGGCCGCGAACAAATACTTTAACGACAGCGAGCCGTGGAAGACCTCGAAAGCGAACCCAGGGCAATGCGCGACAACACTCCACATCTGCCTCCAGGTCGTTCGCTCTCTTGCCATCCTGTTCGAACCCGTGGTTCCGTTTACCGCCCAGAGACTCTGGTCTGTCTTAAACCTCCCCGGAACTCCTTCAACGACCGGCTGGGACAGCGCCGGTGCACTCGGTCTCGCAGCAGGCCACACACTCCATAAAGCGGAAATCCTCGTCATGAAAATCGAAGATCAACAGATTGAGAACGTTGTCCAGGCATTGAGTGGTGGCGCCCCGGCGTCTCCAGTCCCCGCGCCAACCCCCGAGTTCAAACCGACCATTTTGCTGGATGAGTTCAAAAAAATCGACCTCCGGGTTGCCAAAGTCCTTGAGGCGGAAAAGGTCCCGAAATCAGAGAAGCTCCTCAAACTCCAGATCGAGATTGGTGCGGAGAAGAGGCAAATCCTTGCAGGGATCGCACAACATTACAAGCCGGAGGATCTCGTCGGTAAATCCATCGTTGTGGTTGCGAATCTTCAGGCCGCAAAGCTCATGGGCCACGAATCACAGGGAATGTTGCTCGCCGCGAATGACGCGAACGGAAAGGTGACGGTTGTCCTGGTGAGTGAGGATGTCCCGGGCGGAAGCGTTGTCCGGTAACCGGTGTTGCCAACGAACAGGCTGTTGCTCTGGCAAGCCCGATCATGAACGGTCGGGCTTTTTCTTGGTCGAACGATACTTTGCCACAGGACGGACGGGAGTTTTCTTTTCTATTGGCGGGCGAACGTGCAGAAGGCATTTTTCTATGACCCTCAACACAAGGCCCACTTGAGCTATGATACGGAGGGGGGCTGTACTCTGGGTCACCGCTGTTTGTTGCTTGCAGTGACTTTTTCCCCTATATTAAGACCACTTTTTGACTCATCATGCACAGGTTACGAGTTTTGTCCCAACGAATCCGAACGTTCTTCAACTTTGTCAAAATCGAGCACACGTTGTTCTCGCTGCCGCTTATTTACAGCGGAGCCTTTCTCGCTGCGAAGGAACCCCCCTCGGCATTGTTACTCGTGCTCATTTTAACCGCAGCGACAGGCGCCCGGACCGCGGCCCTCGCTCTGAACCGGATCATCGACCGGGAGATCGACCGTCGCAACCCCAGGACCGCCATCCGTGAGCTGGCAAGCGGCCGGATGAGTATTTCCGAGGGCTTGGCCGTGTTGGCTGTCGGAATTGCCATGTACCTTGGTTCCGCCGCGCTGATTTCCCCTTTTTGCCTTCTGCTTTCTCCGCTGCCGCTTCTGGTCTTTACGATCTATCCCTATATGAAGCGGTTCACCGTGCTGGCTCATTTCGGTGTCGGCCTTGGATTGGCGATGGCGCCGCTGGGGGGATGGTTTGCCGTTCAACAGTCGGCCGAGAACATGCTCCCGGGAATGTTGCTCTCGTTGTTCACCCTGTTTTGGGTGACCGGGTTCGATATTATTTATGCAACGCTTGACGAGTTGTTCGATCGTGAGCACAATCTCTATTCCTTTGTTGCGAGGTACGGAAGAACAACGGCGCTCCGGATTTCCGGGGTCCTGCACCTGCTTTCGTTTGTGACCCTGGCGTTGCTGTTCGTCGTGTATATCAGGGGAATTGCAGCCCTTCCTTTCCTGGTGCTCACCGGTATTTTGCTTTATTTTGAACACCGAAAAGCGGAGGATGTGGAATTGGCGTTCTTCAAGATCAATGCATCCCTCGGCTTTGTCGTCCTCGGCATGGTGGTCATGGGGGTCTATTTTCCATGAGAATCGTTCTTGGAGTCACCGGATCGTCGGGGGCAATCTATGCGAGGGAATTCGTGAAGCGCTGTGAGGCGGACACCTACCTCGTGGTGAGCAAGTGGGGAAAGGTGTTGCTCAAGGACGAACTGGGTATTTCCACCAGGGAGCTCCTGCCCTTCGTCAAGAGAGAATTTTCCGATGATGATCTGACCGCCCCCGTAGCTTCGGGATCGAATCATTTTGATGCGTGCGTGATCCTGCCGTGCTCCACCTCCACGCTTGGGAAAATCGCCTCCGGCATGGGAGACACCCTGATCACTCGGACGGCCCAGGTGGCGTTAAAGGAACGATTCAAGCTGATCCTCTGTATCCGCGAAACTCCCTTGTCAACGGGGTCTCTGGAGCAATGTGCAAAATTGTCGAGGGAGGGTGCCTTCATCATGCCGATCTCGCCCCCTCTCTATTTTGTCCCGAAGACCGTGGAGGAATTTGTGCATGCGTATGTCGACAAAGTCCTGGGAGTGATCGGCCTCAGAACGGCACAGGGTTGGCGAGCCGGGGAGTTGGAATGATGCCGAAGGCGAGTCGATCATTGTGGCCATGACATTCCCTTCATTCGGTGAGTTCGCCCGGCATCTCGAATCGGTCGGTGAGCTTCAGCGGGTCACAGTGGAAGTCGACCCGCGCCTGGAGATAACGGAAATTGCGACGCGGGCATTGAAGGAGCGCAAACCCGCACTGCTCTTTGAACGGGTCAAGGGTGCACGGTTTCCCCTCGCCATCAACGCATTCGCCTCGGAGCGACGCATCGAACTTGCCTTGGGGCGGCATCCGGAACAGATTGGCGAAGAACTGATCCGGTTTGCAGAACGGCTGATGCCTCCGACCCCCGGGGCGCTGTGGGAGAACCGATCGATGATCAGGCGCCTGGTGTCAGCCCGAACCAAACGCGTGTCTCGTGGCATTTCTCAGGAAGTGGTCGAAGAGGCAAATCTCGATCTTCTTCCGATCCAGGTTTGTTGGCCCGGCGACGGCGGGCGATTTCTCACGCTCGGCCAGGTGATCACGGAAGATCCCCGGGACCGAAAGCGCAATATCGGCATCTATCGCATGCACGTGTTTGACGAGCGAACGACGGGCATGCATTGGCAAATTCAGAAGGGTGGAGGGTTCCACTACCATCGGGCCGAGCATGAGGGAAGGGATCTCGAAGTTGCCGTCGCACTTGGCACGGATCCCGCTCTTCTCCTCGCAACGGTGGCGGCACTGCCGGAGGGAATCGACGAGGCGATGTTCGCCGCGTTCCTTCGGGGAGCCCCGGTGAAGATGCTCAAGGGAAAGAGTATCTCGGTTTCGGTACCGGCGTACGCGGAATTTGTGCTGGAGGGGATTGTCCCGCGGCAGGAGCGGCGGATGGAAGGCCCCTTTGGAGACCATTTCGGTCACTATTCGCTCGCGGCTCCCTTCCCGGTCTTCCATCTCCGGAGAATGACACACCGGCGGAATCCGATTTATCCGGCGACGGTGGTCGGTATTCCTCCTATGGAGGACAAATATCTCGGCGATGCAACCCAACTCATGCTGGGTCCTCTCGCCCGGTTGATTCACAAAGAAGTCCGCGATGTGTGGGCGTATTATGAGGCCGGATTCCATAATCTTCTGGTCGTGTCCGTTGAAGAGCGGTACAAAAAAGAGGCGATGAAGGCGGCACTGGGATTGCTGGGAACCGGGCAGCTCGCCCTGACCAAATGCCTCGTCCTTGTCTCGGCGGGCGTCAATGTTCGGGAGTGGAAGGCGGTCTTAGGTGAAATCCGGGATCAGTTCGATCCACATTTCGATTTTGTCCTGATCCCCAAAGTGCCGCTCGATACCCTCGACTTCACCAGTTTCAAGATGGAGTTGGGGAGTAAGATGATCGTCGATGCGACCCAAAAGCAAAGACCGATGAAACAAAGGGCGACGGAGCGTCCGGTTGGCCAGATCAAGTCTCTCGATCGCAGGATTCTCGATGTCCACAGTCTCGAGGGGTCTTTGCTCATCGTGAAAGTCTCCGCCGACGGACGGGAGGTTATCGAGAACCTTGTAGGAAGGGATGAACTCCGGCAGTATTCCATGATCGCCGCGGTAAGCGATGATGTCGATATCCACGATCAGGAGAACAGTATCTGGGGTGTCTTTACACGGTTCGATTGTGAACGGGACGTTATTTTTACCGAACAAACGATGATCGGGATTTCACCGGTCTATAAAGGTGTCATGGGAATTGATGCAACGTGGAAGAAGGGGTATCCGGACCCGTTGCGCATGCCCGGAGAAGTGGTCCGTGCCGTGGAAGAACGGTGGGATCGTTACTGGCAGTAACGGAACAACTCAACAATGAACGACAATATTTCTTTTCGAGATACCGGGCTTGCACCCATTTGGGACAAAGTTCAGAGGGGTGAACGTCTTACGTTGGAGGACGGCGTCGCGATGTTTCAGACGCGGGACATCATCTCCCTCGGGAAGATGGCGCACCAGGTACAGCGACGGAAAAGCGGCGACGCGGTGTACTTTGTGCTCAATCAAAAGATCGAGCCGACCAACGTCTGTGTGCTCGCCTGTAAGTTTTGCGACTTTGCCACGAAGAAGGGGGAGCCGGATGCATACGAGATGACCATCCACGAAATCCTCCATAAACTGACGCCGGAGATTCACGAGGTTCATATCACCGGGGGATTGCATCCGGAATGGAAGTGGGAGTACTACCTTGAGATGATGCGGGAGATCAAACGGGGCTTCCCGAACGTCGACATCAAAGCCTTTACGGCGGTGGAGATCGATTTCTTCCACAAAAAATTCAAACTGCCGATCGAGGAAGTGTTACGGCAGTTGAAGGATGCCGGCTTGCGAACGATGCCCGGTGGGGGGGCGGAGGTCTTTTCCGAACGGGTTCGCAAACTGCTGTTCAGCTCCAAGATTGGAGCGAAAACGTGGTTTGAAGTCCACGCGGCGGCGCATAAGCTTGGAATCCCGACCAACAGCACAATCCTCTACGGCCATATCGAGACCATCGAAGAGCGTGTTGATCACATGCTCAGGCTCCGGGCGGCACAGGATGAGACCGGCGGGTTTTTGACATTTATCCCATTGGCCTTCCAGCCGGGGGATACCGGCATTAAACCGAGCCATCGGTTCACCTCGGCGATCGACGACCTGAAGATGATCGCCATCTCCCGCCTGATGCTGGACAACATCCCCCATATCAAAGCCTACTGGGTCATGCTCACCGAGGAGGTAGCCTCGGTGGCATTGAATTTCGGGGCTGACGATATGGATGGCACGGTGGGGGGCGAAAAGATTGCCCATGATGCCGGGGCGACAAGTCCGGGCGCGCTTGCAAAGGATCAGATTATCAAAATTATCACCGATGCGGGCAAAATTCCAGTGGAACGTGATGTGTATTACAATCCGCTCAATGTGTTCGGGTCGAACGTGATCGGGAAGATTCCGTACTTGAACTCTGTCCCCTTCTATTCGTATCTTGAGCGCCGGCAATTCCGCGTCCTGCCGATGACCCCGCGCCGGATGGGGGTGTTGGCAGAAAAGGGACAGGTGGATGCGGGATTGTTTTCGCTCGTGGATTTTCTCCGGCAGCAAGATTCCATGGAGTCTTTGCCGTACTGCATCGCGACGCGCGACCAGGTCAAGAGTGTGATGTTGTTCACCAACCACGGGTGGAGGGACCTCGACGGGAAGGCGATAGGGATCATCGACGACACGGCGACATCCGTGAAGCTTCTGCGGATCATCCTGGAGAAAAAGTACGGTGTGACCCCCCGCTTCCATCGCATGCATTCCGGCGTCAACAACCATGAGGAATTCGACGCGGTGCTGCTCATCGGCGATGAGGCGCTTCGTCATAAGAAGACCGGCCTGCGAGGATTTGATCTTGTCTATGATCTGGCCACCGAATGGTATGAATGGCAAAAACTTCCGTTTGTGTTTGCCGTGTGGGCGGTCAAGAAAGCCATGCCCCCCGATCGGCAGGCCGAGCTCTCATCCATCCTTGCCGCTTCATTGGACAAGGGAGTGGAGGATCTCGGAACGGTGAGCCTCGCGCATGCCAGGAGTCTCGGCTTGACCTCCGCTGAATCGGTCGAGTATCTGGAGGGTTTTAACTACAGGTTGGGTGAGAGGGAAAAGGAAGCGATCAGGGTGTTTGAGTCTCTTCTGAGCGCAATCGACGTCGAACCGCTTCACAGGCAATAACAACTCCCGATGCCGGAATCATTGCTCCAAAAATTTGATGTACTTGTTGCGGAAGGGACGAAACTCGTGCCGCTCGGCGGTTTCGAGTTTTCAGGCTACAATGCGCGCCTTCAAAACAAGTATCTCGACTGGCGCAAGGCATGCCTGGAGGTTCTGGAGCAGGTCGGGCCCATCGGTGTTACCTACAAGAACAAGATTCTGGGGGACGCCAACGGTGGGTATTTCTTTCAGGGGGCGGCGCAACTGATCCTTACCAACATCAAGGAGTTGCATGAGAAGCTGAAGGCTGCACCGGAGTTGGCCGCCTACGAGCCGCCACCAGTCCCCCCCCCTTCCGCTCCCCAACCTGCGGCTTCCCAACCCACTACGGTCGGCGGCCCGCGTGTTTTGAAACCTCCGCCGAAGTCTCCGAACGCCCAGCAGCAGGCCGCGGCCCCAGGCGCCCCTCCGAAGGCGGCTGCGTCGGCCTCGAAGAAAGTCTATGTCATTGGTGAGCTCAACGATCCGTTGCGCCAGCAGCTTGCCCAGTTTCTTGAGGAGGTGGGGTTGGAGGAGGTTCCGATCGACCGGAGTCATGGTGAGATGATCGATCTGGAACATATCGACCTGAAGAGCGATGCGAAGTTCGCTTTCTTTGTCTTCAACTCCGACGATTTAACATACGCGATGTTTGAACTGGGGCACTTTGTCGGAAAACTTGGTAAGAACCGCGTTTGCGTGTTGCATATGACCGATGTGGCGGTTCCCAAGAATATTCCCGGTGTTGTGATCCGTCCCATTGTCGTGAAGCTGGAGGAGGCAAGCATGGGGATGATGCGGGATCTTAAATCGTCGGGATACACCATTTCGTTTTGAGGATGGTATGACGCTTGAACAATTGTACTCTGATATCCGATCCGGCAGGAGATTGACCCCCGGGGAAGGGCTTTTTGTGTTGCGCAATGCCGAACTTCTCGACCTGGGGGATCTGGCCAATGGAATGCGGTACAAAAAACATCCCGAGCCGCGCGTGACGTTTGTGGTCGATACCAATCCGAACTACACCAACGTCTGCAATATCGATTGTATCTTCTGCGCGTTCTACCGGCACCCCGGTGAGGAGGGGGAGTACACCTACAGCGCCGATCATTTGATCCGGAAATTCAAGGAATCCGCTGAGAAGGGGGTCACGACAGTCCTCCTGCAGGGAGGAGTGAACCCTGCTCTTCCCTTTGAGTATTACACGGACCTGGTCCGGCGGACGATCCGTGAGGTGCCGGAGATCCATCCTCATTTCTTTTCCACGTCGGAGATCCTCGGCATGGCGGAAGTCTCGGGCCTTTCACTCCGGGAGGTCCTTCAGCAGTTATGGGAGGCCGGGCTGCGGTCCATCCCCGGCGGTGGGGCGGAGATTTTGTCCGATCGCGTCAAAAAGAAGATCAGCAGCAAGAAGGGGACCTCCGCTGACTGGTTGAACGTGATGCGGGAAGCCCACCGGATCGGGTTCAAGTCGACGGCGACCATGATGTACGGTCATCTTGAAGCGGATGAAGATATTGTTGAGCATCTTGAAAGTGTCCGGAAGCTGCAGGACGAAACGAATGGTTTCACGGCGTTTGTTCCATGGTCCTTCAAGCCCGGGAACACACCCCTGGAGAAGATCATTCCTCATTATGCCACCCCGACGCGGTATCTGCAAATGATCGCCTTTTCGCGGATCTACCTCGACAACATACCCCATATTCAGGCGTCGTGGTTTTCCGAAGGGAAGAAGACCGGACAGATCGCGCTGCATTTCGGGGCCGATGACTTTGGGGGGACACTGTTGGAGGAGAATGTCCACGCAGCGGCCAACTTTGTGAACAAAACGAATACCGAGGAGTGCGTCCAACTGATTCATGAATCGGGATTCGCTGCGGCACAGCGGACAACGCTTTACGGGATACTGAAAGTGTATGAGCCGGTGGAAGCTGCGGCGTAGGGAGGGGGCAGGGGGTTACTGCGGCCCGTCGAGCAGCGAGGCCATATTCTCGTAAAAGATCTTCTTCGCATCCGCGAGAGGGATGCGCATTTCCTGCGCAAGCTTCGTCTGGTTATCGACGATATCGTACCGGTACCCGCGCGGGAACATCCCTGAATCCGAACCGAACACGATCCTCCCTGCGCCATAGACCTGCAATGTTTTCTGAAGGACCTGTCGCAAGTCCGGTTTCGACGGGTGATCCGCCATCCATGAGTTCGATCCCGCCGTATCGACGTACACATTCGAACATTCCTTCCCCACCTCGAGCGTTTCCTCGAAGCGACCGGCCCCGAAGTGTGGAATCAGAAACCTGATCTTTGGATATTTCTTGGCGACGGGGATCAGGTCCTTGGGGTTCGAAAACTCCTCGTTCGCGACCATCGGGATGCCGGCAAACTCGCGCGTCTTCATGGTGAGTTTGCCAAACTGGGTAAAGACCACCGCGCCGACTTCCTGACACAATTGAAACAGGGGGTCGAGCCACGAATCCTGCACACTGATCTGGTACAGGGAGGGGTACAGTAAAATGCCGTGAAGCTTGTCGCGCTTCAGCCGTTTTTCGGCATTTTCCATCAGGACATTCGAGTTTGGATCGATGGTGAACAGGGCGGACAGGCGGGTGGGAAAAGCCTGAACCGCCTTGACGACGGAATCCTCATCGCCGGGAATACTCCCGAAAAGGAGGAGCCGTTCAATTTTCCACTTGTCAATAATCTCGATCCACTTTTTGGCCAGAGCGATGGGATCCTCGCCGGGGATCTCAAGATGTCCTCTGGCCGCGAGGTTCTTCAGCTCGGTGTTGATATCAAGCCGGTTCGTCTTCTGCTTCACCAGAAAGCGGAAGTAGGAATTGGAATAGAAGTGGACGTGCGAGTCGAATATTTTAAAAAGGCCGATCATTCGATTGTTCAGTACAATTGAAGATGGGGAACTGTCGGAACCACCCCTCGCTCGGAACCGAGCCGGAACAGGAGTTCCAGCGCATTCTTTCCTCGCTCACCCATGTCGATCGTCAGCTCACTGACGTACATTTTCACAAACTGTTCCCCCAACTGCTTGTTGATTCCTCGTCCATACTGGAGTGCATACGGGATCGCCTCCTCCTGGTGTCTGTAGCCGTACTCAATGCTTTGCTTCAGCCCGAGTGAGAGCGCGCGGGCTGTTTCCTCTCCGAGATCCTTCCGCACAATATCCAGCCCGAGTGGAAGTGGGAGGCCGTCATACATTCTGGCCCACAACTCACCAAAATCGAGGATCTTGTGAAACCCTTCCTGCTGATAGGTGATCTGGCCCTCGTGGATCAACAACCCGGCGTCGAACTCCCCGCTGCTCACGCGGTCCATGATCTGATCAAATGGGACATCAACCTGCGTAATTCCTTCGGTGAAAATTTTGAAGAGGAGCGTTGCTGTGGTGAGTTTACCGGGGGTCGCTACCCTTTTTCCTGCGAGCTCATCCAGGGTGCGGAATCGTTTCGAGACGATAACCGGTCCGTATCCTTCCCCCATGCTCGCCCCGGTTGCCATCACCCAGTACCGATCGGCAACATAGCAGTAGGCATGCGCGGAAATTGCCGTGACTTCAAGCTCGCCCCGAAGGGCTCGTTCGTTCAGTGTCTGGATATCCTCAAGTTGGTGTTGAATGGTTATTCCCTCCAGCTTGACTTTTCCGCTGGAGAGCCCGTAAAACATGAACGCGTCGTCGGGGTCCGGGCTATGACCAACGCGAATAATGCGATCTGTCATTACTGCTCTACTTCCTCATTCGATATGTGCGCCAGATAAATTGTTGCGATCCCGAGGGTGAGAGGAAACGTTTTGATCCCGGTAAAGCCGACCGATCGTAAGATGGTACAGAACTCTTGCCCGTCAGGGAATTGTGCGACGGTGGAAGGAAGATAACGGTATGCTTCCTTACTCCTGGAAATCCATCCACCGATCCATGGCAGGATCTGCCGGAAATAGAAGCGGTACAGCTGCTTGATGGGAGCCCTCCGCGGAAGCGAAAACTCAAGGATCATCGCGACCCCCCCTGATTTCAGAACCCGACGCATTTCCGACAATCCCTGTTTTAGATTTGAGAAATTCCGCACTCCGAAGGCGACGGTGACGGCATCGAAGCTTTTGTCCGGGACGGGAAGGGCTTCTGCCGATCCCACTTCCAGGGTGATGCGATGGCCGAGATTCTTTCGCCTGATCTTCTCGCGCCCGATTTTGAGCATTTGCGGTGCAATGTCGATGCCCAGGATCGAATCGGGTTTCAGGCGCGCGGCCTCCATGGCAAGGTCGGCAGTCCCGGTGGCGACATCGAGAATTCTCTTTGGTTGATACGCCCGCAACAACCGGATGGCTTTTTTTCGCCACAGGATGTCGATGCCGGAACTCAGGAGGTGGTTCAGGAGGTCGTAGCGGGGCGCGATCGTGTCAAAGAGTTGTCGTACATACTCTTCTTCATAAACCGTCCGTTTGCCGGGAGCCGCTTCTGCTTGCAGGCGATCTTCCGTTTTCAATGGTATGCCCTGAGAAACCAACCGTTTGCTCACTTTGAGTTTTTGGCCCGTAAATATACGGAACAGAGCCAAGATTTCCAACCTCATTCTCCGGGCGCCGAGTGCCGCCGGGAGGGGAACCATGCCTCTGTAAGAAATCTTGCTCGGTTCCAATCGCCGGGTCGGGTTGATGAGGAGCGGTTGCATTTCACTCCCCCGAGTGCTATTTTCTTGCCACCTATGAGAATGCTTATCGCTCTTGGATGTACCATGCTGGCGTTGTCCTGCGAACCCGGGTTGAGTCCGCCGCCCGATGTGGAACCGGGGTTTGGCGGGACCGTCTATTTTGAGCGTTCTACCTGGCCTCATCCTGACAGCCTCAACAACCTTTGGATTTTTGCGTCCCAGATTTATCCGCTCGATTCCGTGACGATCTTCTCGGGTCTGTTCTCCATTCCCCCGGCAATTTTCCTCCACCCCGGTTTTACGACGAGCCTTCCTTTTTTTGTCGATTCGCTTTCCTACTCATTTCCTTTGCCCCCGGGGAACTACCGGTATATAGGAGTTCTTCAGCAATTCAGGGAGGAGATCAGTATCCGTTCGCTCAGGGTGGTCGGGATCTACGGTGCCGGGAGCTCGCCGCAGCAACCGCTCGAAGTACGGGTCAACGAATTCCAGTTTCTTCAAGGCATCGACATCCGCGTGAATTTCCATAACCTTCCCCCCCAACCATTTTGAAATTCATTCTCCGATATTTTCTTCCGGGTATCGTTTTCCTCCCGCTCCTGTTTGCGCAACCGACGACCGGATCCATGACCGGAAGCGTTAGGGATTCTCTGACAGGGCTCCCGTTGGTTGGCGCGAATGTCGTCCTCCGGGGAACTGTGTTGGGGGCTGCCACGGACGTTTCCGGTGAGTTCAGGGTGGGGAGGGTTCCCCCCGGCGCCTACTCGGTCGCGGTATCCATGGTCGGTTACCAGCGTACGATCCTTTCCGGTGTTGTGGTGAATGCGGCCGGGGAGCAGAGAATTCGCGTGGTACTGCGGCCCGTCCCGATCCAAACAGAACAGGTTGTCATAACGGCAAGCCGGCGTGAGCAAAGCCTCCAGGATGTTCCGGTCAGTGTCTCCACGGTGACGGCGGAGATGATCGCGGCAAGGAACCACGTCACGCTGGACGATGCATTGCGGTATGTTCCCGGTGTGAATCTCATGCAGGATCAGGTGAATATCCGGGGTTCCAGCGGGTACAGCCGTGGGGTGGGGAGCCGCGTCCTGTTGCTTCTCGATGGGATGCCGTTTCTTACAGGCGATACAGGGGAGATTAATTGGGAGGTCATTCCCGTTCACGAAGTGGAGAGAGTCGAAGTGGTGAAAGGGGCAGGATCGGCATTGTACGGATCAAGTGCATTAGGAGGGGTGATCAATGTTCTTACCCGGGACGTGCACGATTCCCCCCGTCTCCACGCACGGGTTTTTTCGGGATTGTATGATAAGCCACGGTATGCCGAATGGGATTGGTCCCGGCAGTCCCGCTTCAACAGCGGCGCGATGGTGAGTTTTTCCGATAAGTCAGGGGCGCTGGGGTACCTGGTCAGCGTCGCCCGCTCGGTGGATGAAGGGTATCGCCAGAATGATGCCTATCACCGGTGGAGTGTGTACACGAAATTGAAATATGACCTTTCTTCCTCTCAAAGCCTCACGGTCTCCGGCAATGTTCTGCAACGCACGCATGGCAATTTCTTCTGGTGGCGCAGCCTCCGCGAGGCCACGCGACCGCCCGACAATCAACTAAACGGTCGCGTCGAGTCTGTGCGGGGAAACATAGGCTTTTCGTACAGGGAGTTTGGATCAGATCGGTTCTTTTACTCGATCAAGGGTATTTACTTTCGGAATGCGTGGGAGGACTTTACGGGCCCGCGGCGCAACTATTTTTCTCACTCGGATCTTGTCAACCTGGAGTTCCAGGGGACGTACGAGTTCTCGCCCCGCCATATCCTCACCTTTGGTCTTGCAGGCAACTACGACCGGGTTGACGCAAATCTCTTTGGGGTGCATCCGGGGGCAGGGGGGGCCATGTACGTCCAGGATGAATTCGACCTCTTGGAACGATTGAAGGCGACGGTCGGATTTCGTTTCGATTGGCAAAAAGTGTCGGCCTTGCCCTCAACCTCCGAGATCCATCCGAAAGCGGGATTCGTGTATTCACTCGACAGCGAAACAAGGATCCGCGCCTCGTACGGCTCGGGATTCCGGTATCCCTCGATCAGCGAGATCTATATTGAGAGCCCGAGCAATGTTTCCCAGGTTCCGATTCTTCCGAACCCCGCCCTGCAGGTTGAAAAAAGCTCCTCGTTTGAAGTGGGGGCAAGCAGCACCTTCGCGGGATCCGTCGCGGTCGATGCGGCGATTTTTTCGAGTAACTTTACCAACCTTATCGAGCCGGGGGTCGCCTTCAACGATCAGAACGAGCCCTATATCCGGTTCGACAACGTGACGAAAGCCCGCATCCAGGGGGCGGAGCTTTCCGTGACCGTTCAATGGTGGAGGAAACTCTTTTCAACCAATCTGGGCTATACCTATATCTCGCCGCGGGATCTTTCAAATCAAACAATTCTCCAATTTCGGCCAAAGCATATTCTGTACTCCTCTGCAACGATTTCGTACGGATCCCTTCACCTCTCAACGGATATCCGGTATGTCTCCCGGATCGAGCGGATCGACGAGAATCTCGTTCAGTTCGCGCCCATCCCCCAGGGAGAACAACGCGTCCCGATCAGCGTTGCCGATGTTCGTGCGTCGTACGACCTCGGGGAGCTCGGTGTGCCGGTACGGATCGGCCTGAATGTCACCAATGTGACGAACTATCACTACGTCGAACTGATCGGGAATCTCGCGCCCGTACGGACCTATTTCCTCACGCTGGAAGGTATCTTCTGATCCGAGACCTTCCGAGACCTGCAGCCCACCTGCCTTGCAAGACTGATAAGATTCGAGTACCTTCACCCATCATCGCCCACTTTCCGGAACTTCATGTACATTGATTCACACGCCCATATGTTTTATGAGGATTACCGGGATGACCTCGGCGATGTCCTCCGGCGGGCCGAGGAGGCTGGTGTCCGAAGCATCGTGGTTCCGGGAACGACCCTGGAAACAAGCAGGGAGGCGATTGCGCTTGCGGAACAGTACGATCATCTTTACGCCTGCGTAGGATTTCATCCGCATGAAGCTTCGCATGCATCGGAAAGCGTGCTGCGCGAAGTCGAGGAACTCAGCCGTCACCCCAAAGTCGTGGCCATCGGTGAAATCGGACTCGATTTTCACTACGACTTTGCGCCCCGGGAACAGCAGCTTCGTGTTTTTGAGGAGCAGATCCGGATTGCCATCAGGCGCAACCTGCCCATCGTCGTCCATACCCGTGAATCGATTCCCGAATCAATCTCACTTGTTCAATCACTTGTGGCAAGCGCACCGGACTGGCGAAAGGGATCGGCAGGGCCCGATGCGGGGGTGCCTGCCTACCGTGGAGTCTTTCACTGTTTCACCGGCACGGCGGAAGAATGCCGTCAACTGTTTACATTGGGCTTCCTTGTCTCGTATCCCGGGATCGTGACATTCAAAAATTCCCCCGTCATAGAGACCCTGCGGCAGATCGGCTTCGACCACATCATGATTGAGACGGATTCGCCGTACCTGTCCCCCGTCCCTTTTCGGGGGAAGCGGAACGAACCCTCAAACGTGACCCTGGTTGCGAACAAACTGGCGGAGCTCTTTTCCACGACGCCCGAAGCAATCGGCATCGCCACCTCATCGAACGCGAAAGCGTTATTTCGAATCAACTGACCATGTCGGAACAACCATCCATTTTTGATATTCTCGGACCGATTATGATCGGTCCTTCCAGCTCGCATACCGCCGGGGCAAGCCGTATCGGCTCTATCGCCCGCCAACTATTACATGACGAACCCAGGAAGGCAGTTATCACTCTTTATAATTCGTTTGCGAAGACGCACAAAGGGCATGGGACCGATAAGGCGATCATCGGCGGCATTCTTGGCTTCGGGCCGGATGACGAGCGCATCAGGGATTCCCATGAGCTGGCAGCCTCGGGAGGACTGGAGTGGGAGTTCAAGTTCGTGGGGGATTTTACAAAGTTTCACTCGAACACCGCCCGTGTCAAGCTCGAGGGAAAGCACGGAGGCACGGTTGAGGTGGTCGGCGCATCGTTGGGGGGCGGGAGGATCAGGATCCAGGAGATTGAAGGGTTCAGCGTCGATTTCAATGCCCAGCTCCCGACCCTCGTCATTATTGCGGAGGATATTCCGGGGAGCATCCAGAAGATCAGCGGGGCGATCGCGGAGAAAGGGGGGAACATCGCAAATATGTTTGTTGCCCGGAACGAAAACCTCGCGAACATGATCATCGAGATGGATCAGCATGTGGATAAAGAAACGGTTGAGAAAATAGCCTCTTTTCATTGGGTGAAATTCGTTCGCCGTGTTGAACCGATGCTGGAGGGGAGTTCACGCTACGAGAAGTAGCAAGCCATGCACATTTTACGGGAAAATCACTCCATGGAATTCAATTTACTTTCAGATATTGTCGAGTATTGCAGGCGTGAGAACAAGAACATGGCCCAGGCGATGCTCGAGTATGAGATGCGGAACAAGAAATCGACTCGTGAGCAGGTCTACGCGGGGCTCAAGAGAACGCTTTTTGTCATGGAGCAGTCCGTTGATCAGGGACTCACTCAACTGGTCATCACTCCGAGCGGGATGCTGAATAACTGGGCAAAGAGGGTTTACCACTGTGATGTCAACACACTGGGTTCTTCGTTGAAGAAGGCGACCGCGCGTGCCATCGCGGTGGGAGAAGTGAATGCATGCATGGGGAAAATCGCCGCGGCCCCTACGGCCGGATCTGCCGGCATTATGCCGGCTGTCCTCGTGACCATGATGGAGGAGCATGCCATCCCGCGCGACCAGATCCTCGAAGCCCTGCTGGTTTCCTCGGCGATTGGATTGGTGTTCGCGAAAAACTCCTCCTTTGCAGGGTCGGAGGCGGGGTGCATGGGGGAGACAGGCAGTGCGGCGGCCATGGGTGCAGGCGCGATTACTTTCCTCCTTGGGGGCAACGAAGCCCAGATTCTCGAGTCCGTCGGGTTCGCCCTGAAAGCCTCCATGGGGCTCGTGTGCGATCCGGTGGGGGGATTGGTGGAGGAACCGTGTACGACCCGTAATGCGGTCGGTGTGGCAAACGCGTTCGTATCCGCACAAATGGCGTTGGCAGGAATCGCAAGTCTCATACCTGCCGATGAAGTTATTGCCGCGACGAAAGAGGTGGGCGATCTGATGTCGCCGCGCCTGAAAGAGTCCGGCCAGGGAGGGCTCGCCAACACGAAGACCGGCAGGGAAATTCAGAAAAGGGTTTTCAAGTCCACCGAATAACGCCTGCCCTGTACTTTTTTTCATGAGGAGAAATGTTGTATGAAAATGATCACTCTTTGTGTCTTCGTTCTGTTTTCCTGGTCCCTCACGGAGACTGCTCTGCTCGCTCAATCAACGACGAGGTCCATGACGCTGGAAGATGTGGTCATGCTCAAGTCCGTCTCCGACCCCCAGATTTCACCGGACGGTCGCCGCATTGTCTATGTGGTGGGTGAAGCAGACCTCAAAGAGAGTTCCACGAATGCGGATCTTTGGCTCGTGGAGTCGAACGGTGGGACTCCCTTAAGACTCACGACCAGCAAGAAAAGCGATAACACACCCCGATGGTCACCGGACGGGAACATGATTGCCTTTCTCTCGGCCCGCGAGGAGAAAACACAAATCTACCTCATATCACCCTTTGGAGGAGAAGCGGACAAGCTGAGCGACCTGAAGTCCGCACCCTCGTCCATCGAGTGGTCACCCGACGGAAAGCGCATTGCGTTCCTCGCACAGAATCCCCCTTCCGAAGAGGAAGAAAAGAAGAAAAAAGAGAAGAATGACGCCGTCATCGTTGATCAGGAATTCAAGATGTCCCATCTTTGGGTGATCGATATCGGGACGCGGAAGGCTGTTCGCCTGACGAACGCGGACAGTCTCACGATCAGCCAACCGCGGTGGGCCCCCGACGGGAAACGCATTGCATTCGTGACCAACCCGACACCGAAGGCGGATGACGGTTCGCTGTCTGATCTCTGGATCTATTCGTTCGCTGATAGCACCAGCCGGAAGTTGACGAACAACTCGGGTCCCGATACCTCCCCGATCTGGTCTCCCGATGGCACGACAATCGCCTATCTCTCGCGCCCTGGGAACCTCCCGATGGAAGTGCAATCGGGGAAGATCTCGCAACTGATCACGGGAGATCATGTCATATCATCCCCAACGCTCTCCAGGGATGGGAAGACCGTTGCCATGATTCATCAGGACGGCACGAATCCCGTGGATATTGCCGTTGCATCCGGCT
>JBBEBV010000196.1:0-6878 GCA_040882165.1 Bacteroidota bacterium | reverse complement strand
GCCATGATTCATCAGGACGGCACGAATCCCGTGGATATTGCCGTTGCATCCGGCTCCGCGTGGAAGCCGCGGAGAATAACAAGAACCAATGCGATCGTTGATTCGATGAAACTCGGCAGGGTGGAGACAATCCGCTGGAAAAGTTACGATGGATTGGAGATCGAGGGAATCCTCCTCACTCCGGCGGAGTACAAGCCCGGCAAGAAATACCCCTTGTTAGTGTATGGCCACGGTGGGCCAACCGGCGCCTACATGAGAACGTTCTATGCTTCGTGGGGCAATCTCGGACAGTTTTATGCAAGCAATGGGTGGGCGGTGTTCTATCCCAACTTTCGTGGAAGTACGAACTATGGCGAGAAATTCATGCAGGCCAATTTCAATGACTGGGGGAAGGGGGACTATCAGGACATCATGACCGGAATCGATGAGTTGGTCCGGCGTGGAGTGGCCGAACCACGGACCATGGCTTTCGCCGGTTGGAGTTACGGTGGGTACCTCGCCAACTGGATCGTCTCTCAAACTGACCGTTTCAAGGCCATTTCGGCAGGGGCCGGATTGAGCAACATGCTGAGCATGTACAGCACCAACGACATCCAACGCTATCTCGAGGCATACTATGGGGGGCATCCGTGGGAGTCCATGGAAGAGTACGACAAACGATCGGGGGTACGTTATCTCAAGAACGCCAAATCGCCTACCATCATTTTCCATGGCCAGGAGGATAAACGCGTGCCGGTCTCCCAGGCCTATGAACTTTACATGGGTCTCAGGAAGAACAACGTACCGGTGGAGTTTATAATTTTTCCGCGGGAAGGACATGGTCTGTCGGAGCCCCGGCACCAGTTGGAGAAAATGCAGAAGGAGCACTCGTGGTTCCTTAAGAACGTGCTGGGGAGCGAACCAAAGCAGGAACCCAGGAAACTTAATCAATAATTTCGGATGACCATGCGATTGCTACTGATTCTCCTCTTTTGTGCCCTCGTTACCGGGGCTACCGCCCAACCCATCCCTGAAGTCCAGCGTGACATCTGGATGCTTCAGGATCAGCGTTCCCTCGGCGATGGCAGGCTCCTGGGATACCTGGCCAGCCCGGAAGAAACTACTCGCTCCCTGGCTGCACTGGCCCTGGCGAACATCCAGGACTCAACGACGATCAGGCCGCTTCTGCCATTGCTCAGCGATGCCTCGCCGCAGGTTCGGGGAATCGCGGCGTTCGCGCTGGGCCAAATCGGGGGCAATGCACCGCAGGACATGCTGGTTGCCCGGCTCGGGATTGAGACCGATTCAACGGTCCTGGCCAGGATTGTCGAGGCACTGGGGCGGATCGGCGACGAACGGGCACTCGATGCCGTTGTGGAATTCCAACCTTCCCCCAACCAGCCGGCTATCCTCGCCGACCGCGCTCTTGCTGTTGCCCGATTCGCCCTCCCTCCGCAAAACCTGAAAAATGAACGCTCGATGTGGTTCTGCTTTGATCTCTTGTACCATTCCGATGCAGAGGTCCGGTGGCGGGCGCTCTTTGCCCTGTGGAGGGCGGCGAACCATGGCTTGATCGATGTGGAGATCTCGAAACGGCGGGAGGATCTCCAAAAGATTGCACACGATCCGGACGCGGATGTCAGGATCAATTTTGCCACTCTCCTCGGTCGGACCCGCTCCACGGACGCCGTGGATTTGATTCGCGCGATGCTGCAGGCAGAGGCCCGGCTCGGCGATTGGCGGGTGCAGGTCCAGTTAGCCCGCGCCTGCGCAACCTTTCTTCCCAATGTTCCGGAGTTCATGAGGGACCTCCTCGGCTTCCTTGAATCCCCCAACGATCATGTCAAGATCGCTGCGCTGCAGGGTTTGATGGGATTGCCGCGGCAGACTGTTCTCGGGAACGCGGATAGTACGAGACTAAACCACGCAGTGGTCAGGCTTGCAACGACCAAATCTCCTTCCGCAGAGCTCGTGCGGGGTGAAGCGCTTGTCGCTCTGGCGCGCCTTTATCCCGAAGAATTCAACAGGCGCAATTTCATCAAAGAGGAAGGTCTTTCGATCCGGGAGCAAACGAAAGTCATCGAGGGAATGAGCGCGATCGCGAACGTTCGCAGCATGGTGCAGGTCATGAGCTTTCTGGAAAGTGATACGGTCAGGGTTGCCATGGCGGGGTGGGACTTCATCCGCCGTTTCCTGACCGCTTCTACCGTTGCGAGGCTCCGCACGGAGGACTCCGACCTGCAGGAGGTCGGCACATGGCTTTATCAGAAGGCGTTGAGGTCACTGAGGCGGGGGGACATGGCAATCACGCAGCTTGTGGCCACAGCGCTGAGCGATACGGCCCTCTTTCAGGCTCTGGCGCGATACGGAGAAAACGATTCCCTTGTGCATGCCTTGATTGCATCATACCAGGTGCTCTCTTCGCCGGATGACGTTGAGGCGATGCAGGCTGTGGTCGAGGCGATGGGACGCATCGGCGATGAAAGGTTTGTTCCTACTTTGGGAGGTGCGCTCAAGGATCCCGATAAGACTGTTGCCACCAGGGCTGCGGCGGCGCTACAACAGATCACGGGGAAGGAGTACTCTTCTCTCATCCCCGCGGCAACGACAGCACTGACGACGGATTATGACTGGCCGGCATTGGAATCGATTGCACGCGAGCAACGCATCACCATCCTTACGAACAAAGGGACGGTGAAACTGCGCTTGTTCCGTGATGAGGCTCCCTTTACCGTCCTGAGTTTCGTAAGGCTGGTCAGGAAGAAGTTTTACGACGGGTTGAGCTTCCATCGGGTTGTTCCGAATTTTGTCGTCCAGGGAGGCGATCCGCGCGGCGACGGATGGGGCGGACCCGGTTATGCCATCCGGTCGGAGTTTTCGCTGAGGAATTATGCCCGCGGGAGTGTGGGTATGGCGAGTGCTGGAAAGGATACGGAGGGATGCCAGTTCTTCCTCACGCATCTCCCAACCCCTCATTTGGATGGACGCTATACGATTTTCGCGAGCGTCATCGAGGGGATGGAAATCGTGGACCGGCTTCAGGTGGGGGACACGATTCTGTCCATCACTCTGGATTGAGGTTTACTTCCTTTGGCGGTACTCGTCGTAGGTACTTTGATGTGATGGATCGGCTGCAACGAGCCGATCGTACACCGAGCGATCGGGATACGGGAGAAAGGCATCGGCGATCTCCAGCGACTTGGCATCAAAGAATACTTTCACCAGGATGCTGCGGGGATCCTGATTCTTGCGGAGGTCGGCGATCGTTTCCACCGTCTGAAGGATATTCTCCAGCCCCTTCTGCGTCTCCGTCGTCAGCAAATCGATTCCGTCGAAATGGTACCGGTGAAAGGCCAGCCGGAAAGGCTGATAGCGGAGGTTCATCAATTCGTCTGCGACGCCGAACCGGCTGTACGTTCCCGCTGATGAGACCTGCCAGTCTTTCGCGAATGCCGTCGAAGCGGCGAGGTTGCAGGTGTTCAACGCTTTCTGAAGATACCGCGAGCCCGACTGTTCGTTATAGGTTTCAAGGTCCATCCCGACTATCAAATAGGCATAGTAATCAAGGAAGCCTGTCAGGGGCTCAAAGCGGAAGTCATCGCGGACCATTTGTTGATTGAGAACATAGATAAAATCCCATCGATCGTCGAAGAGCCGAAGCACTTGCGTATTACGGCCGGTCTTTTCGTTGGTGGTGCTGTTGTAGACAGGCCGCTGGCTGACGACGGCCACTTGTGCCGTGTAACGGTTTTCTGCCGGCGCGGTGAGAAAGAAAATCGTCATGCTGCAATCGATCTTTTCCCCGCCAAAATCTTCTTCACTCCACCGGGTATTATTCAGGTAGCGCTCTACTTCCTCCTCAAAGCGCACGAGCAAATCACGCTGCGCCGACGGGATGTTTTCGAGGTTGACGGTCACGTCACAGTTCAACTCCTGTGCACTACCCCATATCGTAAACACCGCGAGCACAACGGCGAGACCTGCGAACTTCCTCATACTTCCTCCAGAAAGAACTTGCAAAAATATAGCCAATTTCTTATCTACCTACAAGAAAAAGCCCATGAAACACTCAAAGTTCATCCTGCTCGCACTCCCTCTCCTTCTCGGACTGAGTCGTACGCGCGCGGATGATAACGGTCGGGGCACAAAGGCGATCGCGCTCGGTAATGCATTCGTTGCCATTGCCGACAACGCATGGAGTCTGCGCTATAATCCTGCCGGTCTCGCACGCCTCCGCGCTTTTCACGGTTCTGCGTTCTATGTCCCGGAACAGTTTGGGTTACCGGAGTTACGCACCGTCGCGGCCGCTGCCGCCATGCCGCTGGGGTTCGGCGGGGTAGGGATGGCTGTTGACCAGTTCGGTTTCGATCTCTATCGGGAAACGCATGTCGCCGCAGGTGCCGGCACCACTCTTGAGGGGGGTGTTTCAGGAGGCCTGGCCATAAATCTCCATTCGTTTTCCATCGAACACTACGGCTCCACGCAGCGCGTGACACTCGATCTGGGACTGATGGCGGAGGCGGCCCCGGGGTTTGTTCTCGGGTTCGGGATGAAAAATGTGACGGGAACCTCGATCGGCCCTCTCGGGGAACGGCTTCCCCAGGTGTTCTCCCTCGGTTCCCTCTTTACACCTGTTCCGGATTGCTCCATCAGCGTCGAACTGGAAAAAGATACGCGGCTTCCGTTCATGCTCAAGGCCGGGGTGGAACAATGGTTGTTTGATGCACTGGCTTTGCGTGTTGGAGTTTCGGACAACCCCAACAAGGTATCGGCCGGATTTGCCGCCCGGACATCGGGTGTTGAATTTGCATACGCCGGATACAGCCACAACCAGTTAGGTTGGACTCATCAACTGGAAATCTCCATTTGGTTTGACGAAAAATGAGGCGCATCGTTGTTGTGCTGTTGGTCGTGTCGTTGGTGTTCATCGGTGTTGCCGCCCAGGAGAAACGGGATAGTACGCACACCCCGGACGATCTGGAACGCATGCTGGAGGAGAGTACACAGGATGCGGAAGACTCCCAGCTCCTTGAATTGCTCCATGCACTCGAACAAGATCCTCTCGACCCCAATACGGCCACCCCCGAAGAATTGCAGCAGCTTCCTGGTCTCACCTCGCTCATCGCATTGGCCATTGTCCGGACCCGGGAACTGGCTCCGTTCGAACGCATCGAAGACCTCCTCAGTGTCGAGGGGATGACGCAGGAACTCTTGACACGGTTTCGCCGGTTCCTTCGTGTCGGCGCTTCCGTCACCCGCAAAGGGGGCATCGGACTTGCTGCCATCCGGTTTCGCTCGAGAGTGACGCAGGATCTTCAACAGCGCAGGGGATTCACGGAGGGTACGTATCCTGGCTCTCAGCAGAAAGTATACCATCGCCTCGTCGTTCGTTCAACCGACCTGGGTTCCTCCCAGGGAGTCTCCTCCAACGAGCGACGCACCCGGTCATGGCTTGAGGCGGGTATGATCATCGAGAGGGATGCAGGGGAAAAATCGTTGAGTGATTTTATCGCGGGATATCTTTCCCTGAATGTTCAGCCCTGGGGGAGCCGGATTATTCTTGGCGATTACGTGGTGGAAGCTGGTGAGGGATTGGTCTTCTGGAGATCGACCGGCTTTTCGAAAGGGAGCGAGGTCATTTCCACGATCCAGAAAAACGGGGGTGGGATCAAGCCGTACGCTTCAACCGATGAGAATTCTTTTTTGAGAGGCGTTGCCGCGGAGACCAGGGTGGGGGGCGTCCGGGTCTCGGCCTTCGTTTCTCACAAGCGGCTTCATGCGTCGGTGAACGATGAAGGAACCATCACGAGCTTCAACACGAGCGGATTGTTCAGGACCCCGGGCGAGATGCAGAACAAGAATGCTTCGGGTGAAAGGATGGTGGGGGGGATCGTGTCCGCAGTCCCGGTTCCCGGGTTGAAATTTGAACTGTCGGGTTATCGGACGGCGTTTAATCATCCGGTGAGACTCACCGGTACATTTGGGTTTCTGGGTACGACAGCCTCTGTCCTCGGCCTCAATGCATCCTGGACCGGTTCGCGCTCCACGGTATTCTCCGAGATTGCCAGGGACCATGGGGGTGTCATGGCCGGTGTTGCCGGCGTTGTTGTAAAACCTGCCCGGATTGTCGATCTCTCAATGATCGGTAGGATCTATCCCCGGAATTTCATCAGCCTGCACTCGTTTGGATTCGGGGAGGGGGGTGGCGCAACGCAGAATGAATCCGGCCTCTATTTCGGGGTCAAGGTGAGACCCTTGCGAGGGACCATGATTTCCTCGTACTATGACCAATTCGTTGTCCCGTGGAGGACCTCCCTGGTCCGCCTCCCATCGGAAGGGAACGATCTCCTCACGCTCGTGCAATCCCAACTGACGCGCAAACTTTCTCTCACTCTTCAGTTCAAGCGAAAAAATAAGGCTGTCACGGAAAATGTTCCGGACCAGTTTGATGAGGAGACTCGGAGGGTCGGCATGCGGAAGCAACTCAACTACCGGGCGACCCTTGAGGTGAACTCATCCGTCAACTTCCGATGGAGGAGTCGTGTAGAATGGGTGCAGGTCGCGTACGATCTGACTGGTCTCCGCGAACGCGGGATTCTGGCCTACCAGGATATCCGGACATATGCCTTTCCGAGGTTTCTCCTGAATCTTAGAATCATAGCGTTCCATACCGATTCCTTTGATTCGCGGGTGTATGAGTTCGAGTCCGATACCCCGGGCGCCCTGAACAATCCCGGCTTGTTCGGCAGGGGATACCGGTGGTATGCAACGGTTCGCTATGAAGTTTCCCCCTCCCTGAACATTTGGTTGAAATATGGCCATACGGTGAAGGAAGGTTTGAAGGTTATAAGTTCGGGATCAAATCAGATCTTGGGCAATCTTGACAATCGGGTCAGTCT
>JBBEBV010000195.1:0-4154 GCA_040882165.1 Bacteroidota bacterium | reverse complement strand
CGGCGTCCGCGCCCTCCGTCCATCGCGGCCTGTCCGCGCACCTGGTGAAGCACAATGAGCATCGCTTCCTGATCGATTGCGGCGAGGGCACCCAGCGCCAGATCCTGAAATCGGGACTGGGCTTCAAGCGCCTGAACCATATCCTGGTCACGCACGGCCACCTGGACCACATCCTTGGCCTGGCGGGACTCTTTTCCACGTTGACCCGCTGGGAGACACTGGAGGAGGTGGAGATCCTGGCCGGTCGCTGGACGCTGGAACGCATCGACGCGCTACTGTACGGCGTGCGCGTCATCCCCAAAGGCAAAGAAAGCCCCGTGCAGGTGAACTTGCGCGCCATCGAAGCCGGCGTCATCTTCAAGGCCGATGATTTCGACATCAGGGCCTTCCCGGTGTTGCACCGCGGCCCCGATTGCTTCGGTTTCGTCTTCGAAGAGAAGGCGCACCGCCCCTTCCTGGTCGAGAAGGCCGAGGCGCTGGGCGTGCCGCCCGGCCCTCTGCGCCGTGAGCTGGTGAACGGCGACCCGGTGACGCTGGAGAACGGAACGATCATCCAGCCCGAACAGGTGCTGGGTGAGCCGATGGCGGGCGCCAAGCTCGTCCACGTGGGCGACACGGGCAGCACGGCCGAGATCCTGGCGGCGGCCCGCGGCGCGGACGCGCTGGTCATCGAGGCTACGTACCTGGAAGCGGAGCGCGAGATGGCCAAGGAGTTCGCCCATCTGACGGCACGCCAGGCCGCCGAGTTGGCCGCCGAGGCCGGCGTCGGGCAGCTGTTGCTCACCCACGTTTCGCGGCGCTACCGCGAAGGCGACATCCTGGCCGAAGCGCAAGCCATCTTCCCCAAGGTGACCGTAGCGCGGGACTTCGACACATACACGATCAAGCGGGGCGAGGTGGCGAAGGTAGAGTAAGGCCTTGGACAAATGGCACAATTGCTTATCTCAAGGAGTCCGCGAAGGCCTTTTTGTGTGGAACCTACTTCGCTAGACCAAGCTCGCGAAATTACCCATTGACGCGGTAGTTTTTAAGGTTGGGATTCAAGCTCATCCAAACAATTCCCAAGTTTTGACATTGCGACTTGCCATCTTGGCACCAAAGTATTTCTTTAAACAGTTTCGGAAGTTTTGTTTTCGTTGAGCGTGACATTTAGCAATTCTTGCAGTAAAAACCGCAAGGTCAACTTCGCATGCTCGCAATGGGTTAAGTCTGGTTGCATAAAGTTTCCATACCGTAATTGACTGTTATATGGGCAACCCCCTCCACAAATGCCCAGAGCTTCGCATTTCAAACAATGTTCCATGTTGAACGGAGACCTTTTTCGCCATAAACTCCACAACTCATGATCCTGTGGATTATCTATTTGTGTCAAGTCCATGAAATTCTCGCCCGTATTCATAAATGCTTGACATACACCTATTTTTTCGTCCGGCGTTATCACGACTTGTAGTCCGCAACCCCCACAATCATTTAAGGAAACAACCCCATCTGAAAATGCATTTACTCTTCTGGCCATACGTTCCTCATATACGCCAGCCTTCCACGCAATTTGATAACTATCAAGAAGGGCCTGGGCTGCTTTCTTAGAGTAGTCATCTTCAGAAATCACGGGGGGACCTATCAATAGGTTAAATCCTAGCGCTGATGTCCCTTCTTCGTTTATCAGCCATTCAGTTATTTTGGTGAGATGCTTAACGTTCTGGGGTGTTATTGTGCAAGAAATTCCCACATTAATTCCTTTTTTTACCAGCTTTCGATACCCAGTCATGGCACGATCAAAAGTTCCTTTTCCACCTTTATCGACTCTGCAAGAATCATGTATGGCTTTGGTTCCGTCAATGGACAAGCCAACCTCAATATTATATTTTTTCATGATTTGGATAGCTTTTTCATTTACGAAGGTGCCATTCGTATTCAAAACAAATCGGCAATTGGGAAGGACCTTGGAGGCATAATCAAGAGCGAACTCTATCAAATCAAGATTCAGTAATGGTTCGCCACCATAAAAAATAATTTCTGGATTATGGACTTCATTGCGCCGAATATTCTTGGAAAACAAATCGATGGCCTTTCTAGCTGTATCTATTCTCATATTTTGATTGGGTTTTTCCTCTAGCAATTCGGATAAATAACAATAAGAGCATGCCAAATTGCAATTACTAGTAACAATCAAGTACATGATAGATATGTCCTGATCGTCAATTGCTTTTCGGATTTGCATGATTTTCTTATCATCGTTTTCTGGGTTTAGGAATTCCTCATCTTTCATTTGAACAAAAAGTTTACTTGCCTCCGTCCGAATTTTTGGAGGAATAGATCGAAGAGAACTCTTATAAGGAAGACCATTTTTTATGCTTTGAACAAATGGAAGTAAACTCTCATCAAAAAAGATCACCCTAAGCCATAGAGCACTAAATAATGCATATCTCCCATACTGAAGGGGAATAATGTGAGCAAACGTTGAAATATTATGCGTTTCCACCATTAACCTCGATTTAAAGATGTCCTCCCATAATATTGGCGAGGAATACTACTAGGAAGACATCTTCTTTTAGTTACCGAACTTTTGCAGCTAAACTGTCTGAGCGGTGGCATGCGGCGCACATACAAACATTTGGTAATCCGCATTTACAACTATTAGGTGTAGAACACCGCTTTGGTGCCGGTGAAGTTGCAGATACTCGTTTCAGAGCCTCAAATTGGGCTTTTTTGGGTATCGCTGTCATACTCTACCTCCTTCTTCCCGCCCTTAGCGCCTAGCCCGCCAATGGCGAGACAGAATTACACCCACAGCATTGTGTCTCCAATTGACATTCAAAAAGTGTCATTTGTCATAAAAGACATGGGACAAGTTTTTAAAAAACTGGGCCGAACACTGCCGATTTGACACTCGCCCCTCCCGGGGTTATACTCGCCGACAATTACATGGGCAGCCATGAGCTGCCACTCATCCAGAGAGGTTGAGGGACCGGCCCTTTGAAACCTCGGCAACCGCCGCCAACAGCGGAAGGTGCCAATTCCGGCAGAGCATTCTGGGAGATGAGGCGATCACGCTAGACTTCAAATCGCCTCGTTTGCCGAGGCGATTTTCTTTATAAGGAGAGCAGCCTTCTTGACTTCAAACCGTAACTACACCCGCCGTGCATTTCTCGACGCGCTCGAACAACGCGTCCTGGTCTACGACGGCGCCATGGGCACCAGCCTGCAGAAGATGAACCTCACCGCCGAGCACTACGGGGGGGAGAAGTACAACGGCTGCCCTGATTACCTGAACATCACCTATCCCGAGGCGCCCGCCGCGGTGCACCGCTCCTTCCTCGAAGTCGGCGTGGACGTGATCGAGACCAATACCTTCCGCAGCAACCGCCTGACCCTGGGCGAATACGGGCTGGGCGAACGCACCATCGAGATCAACAAGACCGCCGCGCAGCTGGCGCGCAAGCTGGCGGACGAATTCAGTACGCGGGAGCAGCCGCGCTTCGTGGCCGGCTCCATGGGGCCCAGCGGCAAGCTGCCCAGCGCCGACGACCCCACCCTCTCCGACATCACCTACGACCAGCTGGTCGACATATTCCGCGAACAGGCCGTCGGCCTGATCCAGGGCGGCGTGGATGTGCTACTCATCGAAACCTCGCAAGACATCCTTGAAGTGAAGGCCGCCATCATCGGCATCCAGAAAGCCTTCGAGGAAACCGGCGAAGTGCTGCCCATCCAATGCCAGGTGACGCTGGACACCACCGGGCGCATGTTGCTGGGCACGGACATCGCCGCGGCGCTCACCATCCTCGAGGGTATGCCCATCGACGTCATCGGGCTGAATTGCTCCACTGGCCCCGAGCACATGCGCCAGCCCATCGCTTATCTGGGCGAACACGCCCGGCTGCCCGTCTCCGCCATCCCCAACGCCGGCCTGCCGCTCAACGTGGATGGCGAGGCGGTCTACCCGCTGGAGCCGGAACCGTACGCCGCGGCCATGGTCGAGTTCATTGAAAAGAACAAGGTCAGCGTGGTCGGCGGCTGCTGCGGAACCACGCCCGAACATTTGAAATTATTGGTGGAGAAGATCCACAACCACCCGCACCCGCCGCGCCCCGGCACCGACGAGGCGCGCATGTCCTCGTCCATCCAGGCCATCGCCATGCAGCAGGTGCCGC
>JBBEBV010000194.1:0-4175 GCA_040882165.1 Bacteroidota bacterium | reverse complement strand
TCTAAAACTATCTACTTTCTTCGGAGCAAAATATGGCAAAACAGCAATTCGTGATCGGTCTTGATGGAGGCGGCACAAAAACGGCGGCGGTGCTGGCCGACATAAATGGGAATGTGCTGGCGGAAGAGACGGGCGGGCCTTCGAACTTTCAGATCATCGGCGTTGAGAAAGCGGCGGAGACGATCCTGGGGCTGATCGAACGATGCTGCAAGCAGCATGGGTGCTCATCGGGCGATGTTGCAAGTGTTACGGTGGGGTTGACGGGGGCGGGACGACCCGGTGACCAGCGGCGCATGTGGGAAGGGCTGATCGGAGCAGCGGAGCGGCGCAACGTTTCCCTGAACACGGTCGTGATAGAAAGCGATGCGCGGATTGCACTCGAGGGAGCGTTCAAAGGAAAAGTGGGAATCATCCTGATTGCGGGAACAGGTTCCATCGCCTTCGGAAAGGACATGGAGGGGAACGTTCACCGTGCAGGAGGATGGGGAAGGACATTGGGGGATGAAGGAAGCGGCTACAAAATCGGTCGGGATGGGCTGAATGCGGTGACACGGCATCTCGACGAACGCTTGAAGGAAACATTGCTGACAAAGCTTGTTGCCAGGGATTTCGGCCTCTCCTCCCAGGAAAAAATCATCACGGCCGTGTACCGCGAGAACTTCGATGTGGCTTCCATCGCACCGCTGGTGATCGAAGCTGCGGAACAGAAGGATCCTGAAGCAGCCCGCATCCTGAACAGGGCGACGTTTGAACTCTCGGAACACGTGAGAGCTCTCCTGCTGAAGATCGAGCGTGTCTCGCGCGCCCGCCGCAAAGTCCCGCTGGCTTTCATCGGCAGCGTGATTACATCGGAATCGGTCCTGACGAAGATTCTCCGGCACAAGATCACGTTTTCGCTTCCACAGATTTCCATCGTGCAACCTGCCGCAAGCCCGGCCTACGGCGCCGTGCTTCTGGCAATTCGATCCGTGACAAGGACTCCATGAGACATCTGACTGTCGTTCTTCCTCACACCGCTCAGTCGCACTTCGAATCCACTCTCAGGCAGTTCATCGATTCTTCACTCGTTCAGAAAATTATCGTCGTCCATAACGGCAGCTATTCCGGAAACCATCCCAAGTGTGAAGGGCTTCTCTCCGGGACATTGACCGCCGGCCGGGCCATCAACCAAATCGTCGCCGGTACGACGACCGACGTTCTCTTGATCGTGACCCAGGCACAGGAATTGCAACTCGGACAGGCTGCCCTCGAGCGGTTCCTCGCCGTGGCGCAAAGCACGGGATCCGGATTGGTTTATTCTGACTATTATGAAGTCAAGAACGGAGTCCGGTCGGAACATCCGGTGATCGATTACCAATTCGGCAGCATCCGGGACGGGTTTGAGTTCGGCGCGTTGATGCTGTTTTCCATGAAGAAGGTCCGTGAAGCCATCAAGAAGTACGGCGAGATACCCCCCGTGGAATATGCGGGGTTGTACGATCTCAGACTGAAAGTCTCCGTCGATTCTCCCGTGTTTCACATCCAGGAGTTTCTTTTCACCAAAGTGGAATCGGACCTGCGCAAGACGGGCGAGAAGTTGTTCGATTATGTCGATCCCCGGAACCGCGCGGTGCAGGAGGAGATGGAGGCGGTTGCGACTCAACATCTGAAAAACATTGGGGTCTATCTTCCTCCCAGATTCAAACCAGTACCGGTAAATGAGGGAGCTTTCCCGGTTGAGGCGAGCGTTGTGATCCCCGTCCGGAACAGGGAGCGAACGGTTGCCGATGCGGTCAACAGCGTGTTGGGGCAGAAACTCGATGCGGCTTTCAATGTCATCGTGGTGGACAATCATTCGACCGACGGAACGTCAAAGATTCTGGCTGCTGTTGCGTCAACAAATCCGGCAGTGAAACATCTTATCCCATCCCGTCAAGACCTCGGGATCGGCGGTTGCTGGAATGAAGCGGTCCTGTCGGACCATTGCGGCCGGTACGCCATCCAGCTCGATTCGGACGACCTCTACAGCGGTCCCGATACACTCCAACAGGTCGTGGATATCTTCCGGAGCGGCGATTATGCCATGGTGATCGGGTCGTACAAACTGGTCGATACGAACCTCAAGGAGATTCCGCCGGGCTTGATCGACCACAGGGAATGGACCCCGGAAAACGGAAGAAACAACGCGTTGCGAATCAACGGCCTCGGCGCGCCGAGGGCCTTCCGAACATCGCTTCTGAGGCAGGTTCTTCTCCCCAACGTGAGCTACGGTGAGGATTACGCCGTTGCATTACAGCTTTCGCGCGACTATCAGATCGGGCGTCTCTACGAACCGATCTATCTTTGCCGCCGCTGGGAGGGGAATACGGATGCCGCACTTTCGATCGAGAAAGCGAACAGAAATGATCTCTATAAGGATAAGGTCCGGACGATCGAGATGATGGCGCGGCAGTCGATGAATCGAAAACAGTGAACAGGAAACAGTGAACAGGAAACAGTGAACAGGAAACAGTAAACAGTAAAAAGCAAAAAGTAGGAAGTAAAGGGCGATTCATTAAACTTCAAACTTCAAACTTTAAACTTTCAACTTGATCCCCATGGCACAAACAATCCGCAAGTGGACCACCAATGACCTTCCGGTCATCCAGAATGTTCTCTGGAATACCTGGATGAAGGCGTACTCTTCTTTTTTGCCTGAGCCCGATCTGAAGAGTTATTTTTCCGAGCATTATGACCTTGCTGCGCTGACCGAGTTGTTCAAGAACCCCCTCGTGTCCGGGTACGTTGCGGAAGTGGACGGCTCGGTCGTCGGGTTTATGAGAACGACGAAGGATTGGGAGGAGAACAAGTACTTTGTATCGTCGGTCTATATCCTTCCCGCGTTCCAGAAGAGGGGACTCGGACTTGCCCTGATGCGGAAAGCAGCCGAGGAGGCCTCCGCTTCCAGGCTCGACCGCGTGTGGGTTGGCGTGATGGTCCAGAACCATGAAGCCCGTCAATGGTACGATCGCATGGGCTATGTCGTGATGCGGACCGAACCCTTTGTGATGGGCAATTCCTCCGTGGAGCATGACATCGGCTACATTCCCATTGAATCCATATTGCAGCATCCGTCCGGAACTTCCGTTCCGTAAGGATGGCTGCTGCAAGGTCATTGTCTGAATCAGCGATCCCCGTTGACTTCCCACAATATTTTTTCAGAGTTTGACGGGAAATCCCCGTCTGTTTCATTGCCGGAACTCTCCGACCGCCTTCTCCAGGCGCAGGCGGCTTCCTGGCCGCAACTCGCCAAAGGAATTGCCTCGCTGGAGACCGTCAGAGTCCGCGATGTGCCTTGCAACGGATTCCTCGTCGCGCTTCAATTTAATCCGGGCCGGATCGTCAGCACCGGTGCCATGGTCGATGAGAAAACAATCCGCGAGCGCCCATGTTTCTTATGCGCACAGAATTTGCCTCCGGAGCAAAGGGGGATTTTGACGTACGGGGAATTTCTTGTCCTGTGCAACCCCGCTCCCATATTTCGCGGGCATTTCACGATCTCTCACGTCAACCATTTTCCACAAGCCCTGGAGCCTTTCACCCCCACATTTCTCCGGATCGCGAAAGACCTGGGCCCGGCCTATACCGTCTTCTATAATGGTCCAAAGTGCGGAGCTTCGGCGCCGGACCATATGCACTTCCAGGCGAGCCCGGTGGGTGCGATCCCTGTTGAACGGGATGCCGCCGATGGGCGACGCCGGAAAGTTCTTGGGAGGGCGAAGAATCTGACGATCCTGACACTTGAGCGGTATGGACGGGGAGTGATTATCCTGGAGTCCGCTCATCATGAGGATCTTGCAGCGACACTGCTGAACCTGATCGGGGACCTGCGGACGCTCTTCGCTGTGAAGGAGGAACCGATGTTCAACGCGCTCTGCTCCTTTCAGAACGATGCGTGGAGAGTGATCCTTTTCCCCCGGACGAAACACCGGCCCGATGTTTTCTTTCAAGAAGGAGAGCAGCAGGTTATGGTAAGTCCCGCCGCCGTCGATATCGGTGGATTGATCATTACGCCGCGGGAGAAAGATTTTGATGGTTTGAACGCAGGGATGATAGAAGCGATGTTTCAGGAAGTCAGCGTTGACGCCCGCATGATCAGAGAGATCGCCGGGAATTTGTAGAGCCGTGCCGATCACCGCGCGGTGTTTTACCAGAAG
>JBBEBV010000193.1:3053-4193 GCA_040882165.1 Bacteroidota bacterium | reverse complement strand
GGGGGGCAGGGGGGGGAGTGGAGCGCAAACCGGTCGATCAACGCTCAATTTGAATCGAAAAGGAATCCAGCTCGCGCGGTTAAAGATCGGGCTTCCCGGCGTCGACCCACGCAGTGTACCAGTAGCTCGCCACCCTGCGTGCCGATGCGGCAAGCTGCCGCTCGACCATTCCGTTCAGCAATTTGTAGTACCGGGCATAGTATTTCTCACTCATCTGCAATTCTGTCCACCCGCGACGTTCGACCATCTTCATCAACTCATGCTCCGGGATTCCCTCCCGCGCCTCCATGTCAAGCGCGAGAACGGAATCGGCCAGCAGATGGCTCTCCAGCACGATCCCGAAGGCCGAAGCCAGGGGATCCTCGATGCGGTACGGGGCGCCGACATCATACCGGAAGTTCTCGCCGTACATCTCCGGTATGCGGGATTCCCACCGGGCATGGATTCCTTTTTGGTTTGTCAATTGCCCGTCGTAATTCTCCACCGTGTGAAGGGGCACGTGGGCATCTGCCACATAATGTCCAAGGTACGAGGCACAGTACAGGATCTCCGCTTCATCGTTTCTCTTCATGGCGTCGGAGAGTCTGCTCGTAAACTCGGCGATCCGCCATGGGAGAGTCCCGTTGGTATCCACCGTGGCCTTCCCGAATTTTTTGACCGCTTCCGCATAGGACCGGGGAAGTTCCGGGAAGGGATAGGCTCCGTACCGGTCGATGTCGATGAAGTGATAGTAGCCTTCAAGAGAGTCCGCCCGGCGGCGGAGGTCGGGCTCATTGGAGCGGGCGGCAAGCGTGTCCGCGTGACGTTCAAAAAATGCCTTCATTTCGGCCGGCAGGACCCGCACAGCATGACGGTGGATTTCCGGGTGTGACCGCGATCCCCATCCGAGGGAATCCCGTGTCAGGAATAAAAGGGTGCTGCAGGAGAGGAGCAGCGAGAGGATGATCGTTCTTCGGTTCATGGGTTTGCAAGGAGATTTGTGGTGGCTGGGGTAACACACCCCTCCGCCACACAGATGGCGGACAAGTCTGCTCCCCTCTCACAGAGACTTACGCGCGCGGAGAGGGGCAGGGGCGTGTAGTCCGAGCCTTAACACGTTCTCAGAGACACACTCACTCCTTGCTTGGATCCGAATAGTCG
>JBBEBV010000193.1:1283-2953 GCA_040882165.1 Bacteroidota bacterium | reverse complement strand
CTCCGGCGGGCAGTTGACAAGTCAGGAAAGAAAGAGACTACCTGATCTTCTTCTTATGACGCATCTTGCGCAATCGTTTCTTCCTCTTATGCGTCGCCATTTTATGGCGTTTCCGCTTTTTGCCGCTGGGCATTGCGTCCTCCGTGGAATAATTGAAGGTGAAGTGAATTGTGGCTCGTACCGTCGTGTCCCGTCCTTCGACTACGCTCAGGATGGCGGGATACTTACTGGGCCGGATGTTGTTCTATAAACTGTTTTGCCTGTTGACCCGCGGGGCTATCGGGGGCGAGCGCGATCGTTTTCCTGAACCACTCGTTCGACTCCTTCATGTTCCCCTCACGCAGGGAAACGATTCCGAGATTGAAATGTCCCAACACGTGCTTCGTATCGATCTTCAGGGCCTGCAACATCGAGGACCGCGCTTCGGAATAACGTTCCATGTCGTAATAACAAATCCCGCGGTCGACCAACGCGTCTGCGTCGTTCGGTTTCTTCCTGAGATAGGAATCATACTGTACAATTGCCCTGTCATAGAACCGGTTATCCTGAAGCAGGTTGGCTAACTCGAGAATCGACTGCGAGTCGTTCGGGTCTGCGCTGATCTTTTTTTCCAGCGCCTCGATCTGGGGAAGCACCTGCATATTCGCTGAGTTCGTTGGAGGCTGATCGTGGTTATGCTCCTCCACGGGAACTCTCTTTGCCGTCAGCAGCTCGAGCCCGAGCACTCCCACAATCAGGAAAACGGCAAGCCCGGCAACCATTTTCCACGTTGCCATCGGAGCGGGTTCATCCTTGGCCCGACCACTCTGAGGGGTCGGTTTGGAAGACCGGTCTTTCCTGTTCACTTCTTGTTGTGTCGCTCGAACGGGTTGGGCGGGACTGTCAAGTTTCGCACCGCACGATTCACAGAACGAAGAATCGGGACGATTCTTTGCCCCGCACAGTGGGCAGGTATCCCCGCGCAGCCCGGAAGGAGTCCCGGCATTCGCTTCACCTTTCCGTGGAGGAATCGCCGAACCTTCCCCCGCCTGGATCGAAAGATCCGGCCAATCGATCGCGAGACCGCATGAGTAGCAAAACTTGTCGCCCCACTGCAGCTCGGTCGAACATTTTGAACAAAGGAGCTTTGGTTTCATGAGGCCGGCGCTTCACCCTCAATTTTCTTCAGGTTCTGATCGACGACATGCTTGAGGTCTTTGGAGACTTTGAAGATTGGCACATAGTGTTCATCCACCATGACCTGTTCGCCGGTGCGGGGATTGCGTGCCATGCGCCCTTTCCGTTTCTTCACCTTGAAACTGCCGAAGCCGCGGATCTCGATGTTCTTGCCCGATTTCATGGCATCGATCACCGTGGAGATAAACCCGTCGACAACTGCTTCGGTCTCGACCTTCGTCAGGCCGGTCGCCCCTGCAATAACATCAACGATATCTGCTTTCGTCATGAATCCTCCGTTAGTATGAATACAGGGGGTTGGTGGTGTTCAGGATGGACGCTGCGCAAACCGAAGCACCTGATTGGAAAAATCCTCGAAATCGGTTAATCGTTCCGCCAGGATATTTTTTAGAATGACGACATTGAGATTCTGATATTCGTGGACGGCAATATTACGAAAACCCACCATACGCTGCATTCTTTCACTCAAATCGGGATCAAGCATTCGGGCATTC
>JBBEBV010000193.1:0-1183 GCA_040882165.1 Bacteroidota bacterium | reverse complement strand
AAAGACATAGACCGCGACAACTGCGGGGTTCTCCAACGCAAACTGTTTTATCGATTCAACGATGGATGCTTCACGAACGGCCGATGGAGTATCGCGGGTTTGCATTAAAATCCGTTATACTTATACTGCAGGACAGGCTGGCGGAGCAGTTCGTTCCGGAGGTCGGTCACGGCGGTCCCTGCATCCCCAAGGAAATTTTCAAAAAAAGTCTTCCGCTTTCGCTCACGCACAACTTTGGGTTTCCCGTCGATCCCTCCCATTGCTGCCGCAATCAAGACGGCGTCCTCCATCGTTCCCAGTGTATCGATAAATCCATACTCCAGGGCCTGCTTCCCCGTAAACACGCGGCCGTCGGCGTATTGGAGCACCTTCCGCCGTTCGAGCTTCCGCTCCGTCACGATCACGCCGACAAATTGATCGTACACATCGGCAAGGAGCTGGTCGAAATACTTTTTCTCATCCTCCGTCGTCCCACGGAACGGAGATCCAATATCCTTGTACTTCCCCGTCTTGAATGTGGAGGCATCGACACCGATCTTCTCCATAAGTTCATTGAAATGAAGGAATTGGAAGATCACCCCGATGCTTCCGGTTAATGTTCCCGGGTTCGCAACGATCCTGCTGGCCCCGCAAGAGACGTAGTAGCCACCACTTGCGGCAACAGATCCCATCGAGACCACGACCGGTTTTCCGGCATCGCGGGTCTTCTTCACCTCTTCGTAAATTTCCTGGCTGGCCGAAACTCCACCGCCGGGGGAATCGACACGAAAGACGATCGCCTTAATCGATTTATTTTCACGGTACTTCTTGAACTGCCTGACAATTTCCGTTGAACTCAGGATCGGTTCGTTTAATTCCACAACCGCCACCCGTTCCCCGGAGGTCGACAGTGTGTCATCGTCTGATGGGAGGAAAAAGAGAGAGAGGGTGAAAAGAACAAAGATCCCACCCAGAAAAAAAATTCCAATGGTGATACCAAGAACCCATTTTGCGGTATTGGACATCAGGTACGCTGCCCTCTTTGTCGGTCTGTTAAGTCATTGAAACGCATACGATTATAAGAAAATGACGCTTCAATGTCAACTTGGGGGAACCCCTCACCGAGTATTCAGGCGATACACCAGCAATTTCAATTACTTCTTCAACGAAGGTGGAATCGGGGCTTTGAAATCAAGGGGAATAG
>JBBEBV010000192.1:0-4216 GCA_040882165.1 Bacteroidota bacterium | reverse complement strand
CTTATCGAGCTGGCATCCGACCTCGGGATGCCGAAACCACCCCCGGCTCAGGGAGGGGGAGGGTTCGGAGGAGGGGCCGCCGCCGCATCACGTCCCGAACCTCCGAAAGGAGCAGCCCACTGGAACGCCAAGATGTTCGCTGACGTTGCTGCAGCCAACGAGTTTCAGGCGGATGCCCGCGCGGCGGAGAAACTCCGTTCCCAGGGCTTCACCCTCGCCCTCACATCGCCTCAACGGGGTATCTTCCGCGGCACAAGCGCCTTGGTGAACGTGGGGGAGGGAAAATCCACAGATCTTATCGTAAAGCCGCGCGTGGCGCATCACGTCGGACTCGAAGCCACAGGCGGATTCCTGACCGGATACCCTAACTCCCTGATGGGGATCATCGCTTTTATCCGGCAATCATGGAACGATGCGGATTGGTATCGGAAGGCCCATGATACCTACAACAAGAAGTCGGGAGGCCGGCAACGCCCGGAAACCAACACCGCACTCGCAACCCTTGCCGACGCTCTTCAGTACAGGCAGCCGGTGATCATGACTGCATCCAACAAGCTGAACTTTCTGCGCGTGGCAAAGATCGGAAAGGAATTCGGACTCAATCTTTGGGCGGTTGGAAGCGGAGAAGAATATCAGCGATTGGATGCCATCAAGGCAGCCAAAATTCCGGTTATCCTCCCCTTGAATTTTCCTGAAGCCCCCGCCGTCGACGTGCCGGAGGAAGCATTAAACACGTCGCTGGAGGAACTGCGCCACTGGGATGCTGCGCCGGAAAATCCGGGACGCCTGGAAAAAGCCGGCGTGCCGATCGCACTCACGTCTCATCAACTCAAGGACGCCGGGTCATTCCTCGCACAGGTCCGGAAGGCGATCGAGCGCGGACTCAGTGCCGATGGAGCTCTCGCCGCTGTGACCACCACTCCCGCAACATGGCTCGGGATCGATAAGCAATACGGCACACTCGAAGCCGGCAAGGTGGCAAACATCGTTATCACGGACGGCGACCTGTTTGGAGAGAAAACAAAAATACGTGAAGTGTGGATCGATGGAGCGCGCTACGAGGTAAAAGTGCCGCCCACCCATGACGCGCGCGGTTCGTGGGACCTGCTCGTCTCGGCAGACCCCCAACAATCCGGCACGCTCTCTTTGAAAGGAGAGATCGACAAGCCTTCCGGCTCCGTCACCTGGAGAGGCAAAGAGCTACGCCTCGCGTCCGTGCAACACTCCGCGGGAAGAATTTCGTTCACGATGGTCACCGACTCGATCGGCCTGAAAGGGACGATGATGATGTCGGGGACCGTCGGCGATAAGATGATGCAGGGCATCGGCGAGCGAAACGACGGGAGCGCGTTCACCTGGAGCGCAACGCGCCGGGAGCCAATGAAGGAGGAAGCAGACACCGTCAAGCCGAAAAAAGTGGAAATGGCTTCCTTTCCCGATGTGTTCCCCGCCGGCGAATATGGCCGACCGGAGCTTCCCGACCAACCGCAAAACGTCCTGATCAGGAATGCGACGATCTGGACGCAGGGCCCGCAGGGAAGGCTTGAAAACACCGATATGATCGTCTCCCGGGGGAAGATCACCCGGATCGGCAGGAACCTTGCAGTCCCCGGCGACGCTCTCGTCATCGATGCGGCGGGCAAACATGTTTCGCCGGGACTCATCGACGCGCATTCCCATGCCGCAGTTTCCGGATCGGTGAACGAAGGGGGACAGGCTATTACACCTGAGGTCCGCATTGCAGACGTGCTCGACCCTGAAGACATCTGGATTTACCGCCAGCTTGCCGGCGGAACGACGGCAGCCAACATCCTGCATGGGTCGGCCAACCCTATTGGCGGGCAGAACGCCGTGGTGAAATGGCGTTGGGGTGCCCTGCCGGACGAACTGCTCATTGTAGGGGCGCCCGCCGGTGTGAAATTCGCCCTCGGTGAGAATGTCAAGCAAAGCCACTTCCGGCCGGGAGGACAACCCTCCACCCGCTATCCGCAAACGCGTATGGGGGTTGAGCAGATCATCCGCGACCGGTTCCAGGCCGCACTCGACTATGAACGCTCGTGGAAGGAGTGGGAGAAAGATAAAACGAACATCCCACCGCGCAAAGACCTCGAGCTCGATGCCATCCTCGAAATGCTCAAGGGAACACGCCTTATTCACTCCCACTGTTACCGGCAGGATGAGATTCTCATGCTGATCCGCGTGGCGGAGGACTTCGGCATCAAGATCGCCACCTTCCAGCACGTTCTTGAAGGATACAAGGTGGCCGAGGCCATTGCAAAACACGGGGCCGGCGCTTCTGCGTTCAGCGACTGGTGGTCATTCAAGATGGAGGCGTTCGACGCCATCCCCGGCAACGGACCCCTGATGCACAGCCAGGGGGTGCTCGTTTCGTACAATTCAGACAACGCCCAGCTCGCCACGCGCATGAACTGGGAGGCCTCCAAGGCGGTAAAGTTCGGGTTATCGGAAGAAGAGGCGTTGAAATTCGTGACGATCAACGCCGCGAAGCAGCTCCGCATTGACGACAAGGTTGGATCGCTCGAAGTGGGGAAAGATGCCGACTTCGTGATCTGGAGCGGCAACCCGATCTCCACCTACTCCCAATGCGAACAAACGTGGGTCGATGGGCGAAAGTTCTTTGACCTCCGGGAAGATGCTCAGTTGCGTCAACAAATTCAGAAGGAGCGGTCGACGTTGATCCAGAAAATTCACGCAAACAAGCAATCTCCGTCGGGTCCCGCACCCGCTGCCGGCGCACCACGCTTACGGAGACCCAATGAAACGGTGCTCCGTTCCTGCATGGAGGGATTCTACGATGAAGAATAATATCGCCATTCTTGCCCTGTCTCTTGCTGTCGCCGTTTCTACGGCATCGGCTTCGGACTACAATCCCGCCGCCAAACAAAAGAAACCGATCGCGCTCGTGGGCGGCACGATCCACACCGTCAGCGGGGCGGTTATTGAGAACGGGACTGTCGTCTTCGACAAGGGGAAGATCATTTCCCTCGGCGTGAATATCGCCATTCCCGCCAACGCGGAGAGGATGAACGTTGCCGGTAAACATGTGTTTCCCGGATTGATCGACGCCGCCAACAACCTTGGTCTGAGCGAGGTCTCCCTTGGCGCTCCGGGCACGGTCGATGCTTCGGAGGTCGGGCTCATCAATCCGAACGTGCGGGCCGAGGTTGCCGTGAACCCTGAAAGCGAACACATCCCCGTCGCACGCTCCGGCGGCGTGACCGTCGTCGTCACCTACCCGGGGGGCGGACTCATTTCCGGTCTCGCCGCAGCGATGATGATGGATGGATGGACCTGGGAGGACATGACGTTGCAGAGCGGCGTCGGACTCGTGATCACCTGGCCGTCGATGGTCTTCTCCCCATCCCCGTTCTCGCAGCAAACGCGGGAGAGTTGGAGGGAGAACCGGGACAATAATCTCAAGTCCATTCGTGAAGCATTCGCTGAGGCGCGGGCTTACATGAACGCAAAGAAGGCTGAACAAGGCAGGGGTGTGCCATACCACGATGTCGATCCACGCTGGGCCGCGATGATTCCCGTGTTGGAAGGGAAGATGCCGGTCCTGGTCAATGCCGCCGAGATCACGCAGATCCAGTCGGCGATTCAATGGGCAGAACAGGAAATGGTGAAGCTTGTTATCGTCGGTGGTAGAGACGCCTGGCGGATTTCCGACCAGTTGAAAGCCGCGAAGATTCCCGTAATCTTTACCGATGTGCAAAACGGTCCCAACCGGCGATGGGAGGATTACGATCAAGTCTTCAAAACGGCATCCATGCTCAGCAAAGCCGGTGTTCCGTTCTGCATAACGGGGGACCGGAGTGGACCAAATGCCCGGAACCTCCCGCACCACGCTGCCAATGCGGCCGCATACGGGCTCGCAAAGGACGAGGCGTTAAAATCCATCACCCTCTATCCCGCGCAGATTCTCGGAATTGCTGATCGTGTTGGCTCGCTGGAAGTCGGGAAGGATGCAACGTTGCTGGTCACAACCGGGGACATCCTGGAGATCACCACCAATGTCGAGCAGGCGTTCATCCAGGGAAAAAAACTGGATATGCGGGATAAGCACAAGAACCTGTATGACAAGTACAAAGAGAAGTACCGACAACTGAGTGAGGAGTGAGGGGGAGGCAGATGGCAGATTGCAGATGGCAGATGGCAGACTGCAGATGGCAGATGGCAGACTGCAGATGGCAGA
>JBBEBV010000191.1:2874-4243 GCA_040882165.1 Bacteroidota bacterium | reverse complement strand
TCTCGCCACACCCATCATCTGAAAGGAGTTCCACGATGTCCGGTCGATTGCTCAAATGGTCTTATGCGCTTTTGGTGTTTCCCTTGTTGCTTCAGGCCCAGGATTTTCGGTATATCGAGTACGACACAGACCTGATCAAACCGGAAGTGTACAAGGCGCGCCGGGAGAAGCTGATGGAGAAGCTGGGAAAGGAGACGATCGCGATCTTCTATGCAGCGCCGGAGCGGAACCGAAACTGGGACGTCGATTACCAGTACCGGCAGGATGACAATTTCTATTACCTGACCGGTATCACGGAGCCGAATTCGATTCTCTTGCTCTTGCCTGGCGGCTATTCCGTCCGCAGCATGGAGGATACGAGTAAGATGGTGACGGTCCGCGAGATCCTCTTCGTCCAGTCACGTGATGTGGCGCGTGAGCAATGGGATGGACGCCGGTACGGACCGGAAGGGGCTATGAAATTGCGCGGCGTGGAGTACGCCATGACCAACGACCGGTTTCAGGCAACTCTTCCAGGCCTGATGTTTCGCGGCGGAGCCAGAATCGTGTATGTCCCGACCTTGAAGTCGGATCTGACCGGCGACATCGCCGACCTCTTGCGCCCTTTGAAGAACATGATGGAGGGGAGAATGGGAGCCAGTATCGAGTTCCGCGATCCGACACCGCAGGTGCGCCAGATGCGCATTGTGAAGGGTCCCGAAGAGATCGAAATGCTCCGGAAAGCATCTGAGATCAGCGCCGTTGCCCACAACCAGGTGATGATGTCGGTGGAACCCGGCATGGGGGAGTTTGAACTGGGGGGATTGTATGAATACGTGTTCCGGAGGATGGGGGCTGAGTACGCGGGGTATCCATGCATCGTCGGTTCACGCGAGAACTCCGTCGTGCTGCACTATAACACCAACCGGAAGATTGTCAGGGACGGCGAACTTGTCCTGGCCGACTGCGCCGCCGAGTACCATGGGTATTCCAGCGATGTCACACGAACGTATCCCGTGAACGGGACGTTCAGCAGCGAGCAGCGGGAGGTGTATCAGATCGTTCTCGACGCGCAGAAAGCGGCAATTGCGAGAATCAAGCCGGGAGTTCGTTGGAGTGTGGTCTCCGAAGCATCGGATAGCGTGATCATGGATGGTTTGATGAAGTTAGGATTGATGAAGGAGAGGACGCGTGCTGAGATGCGAAAGTTCTACATGCACGGGCTCGGTCATCCGGTCGGATTGAACGTGCATGACGTCGGGCAACAGGTGATGGAGCCGGGGATGTTGTACACGGTGGAGCCGGGTATCTACATTTCGGAAAACATTCCCGGCGTGGCGCCCAAGTACCATAATATCGGGGTGCGCATCGAAGATGTGATCCTTGTGAC
>JBBEBV010000191.1:0-2774 GCA_040882165.1 Bacteroidota bacterium | reverse complement strand
AACGCAATGGTTTTCCCATCGGGAGACCAATCCGGCCACCGCTGCTGCCCGGGTAAAGTATCGGTGAGGGATTCGACTGTTCCCGTAAACACATCAAGGATACTGATCACAAACCCATCGTTGTCGCCGTTAAAAGCAATCTTGCGGGAGTCGGGGGACCACGCATAGCGATCCCAATTTATTTGATGGAGGATTTGTTGAAATTGACCCGACTGAAGGCTGGACATCCAGAGTGACCGGGAACCGTCTCCGATTCGAAAAGCTACATATTGCATGTCTGGTGAGACCAAAGGCCATGTTGTTATGTTGTGAGGGCTGGGGACCTTCCGAAGATTGCTGCCATCAGCGTTCACGAGAATAACGAAGATAGAGTCCAGGCTCGACCCGGTTTCTGCAACGAGAGTGTAGTTCGCTCTCTCAGGGTATTGATCTTCAAGCCCGATGGTTCCCGTATCCTTGCAACCAACTGATACGAGAGCGAGCGCAACCAAGAAGGCTCGATGTCTGCCAACATGAGGTTTGCGACACTCAGCCATGTTCTGTCCTGTTGTGGGAATAATTGTTGTCCAAGGCTCCTGGCTACGCAGTCAATTTCTATATTGTGCCGTGGAAAGTCAAGCAGTCCTTCGTTTGTATATCTCACACCGAACCTTAAGAGGTCAGTGCGTATCAGCAGAGATTATTTCTCGGAATCAAGAATCCAGGAAACGGTTTAACCCACTTGCTTAATCCAACATCGGCATACGCTTCGAGGATGGGATCCTCGTGATGCCGGAAGGGAACAAGAATCTCTCCGAGAGCGCCCCGCGTGAGATCAACGACATCGAACGCCTGATGAATGAAGAAGGGGATCGGGAATCAGCCGCTGCGGTAACGAGCGGGAACATCGGGATGGGAAGTTTCATGCAACGAAAAAGCCCCTTTTGGAAATCCAAAAGGGGCTTTTTCATCTTGATATGACGTAGAAGGGGGTGACTACATGGCCTCTTCCAACATGGCCCGTTGTGCGCGGCGAATAGCCTTGACCTTTTTCATCCGTCGTTTGACTGAAGGTTTCGTGAAGAATGTTCGCTTCTTGAACTCCTTCAACACGCCGGAGCGTTCGTATTTCTTTTTGAATCGCCGAATCGCTTTATCAATCGGTTCATTATCGCCAAGGATGATGCCTACCAAGAAATTCACCTCCTAACAATGGGTCTGAACAATGGTTAAACGTGTGATGGGATAGTCTCTACCAGTTCGCTTTCAATACCATTCCTGACATTCTCAATGAGTCGTCGCTCACCCAGTTTTTCAAATGAGACGGTAATGGCCTGGGTTCCATCCGACGTTTTTTGCTTCGCAACCACCCGGCCAACGTCGTCCCATTCCGTGTGGTAAATAACCTGTCCGACTTTGAACACCTGGTCCTTCGAATACGATGCGCACGCGGTACGGTCGATTTTCCCCGCCTCCCCGTTTTTCATCTTCCCCGATGCGTGTCTTTCGACAAGAGCGCTGTGCTTGCAGCGGGTGCACCGATACCAGGCCTTCGGTGATGGTTCTTCCGTCCCTTCGTGTTGCTGTTCTCCGACCAGTTCCATCTTGGTTGGCTTGTGGCAATAAGCACAATCCGCGACCATGTATTTCGTCTTCGCCATACCATTCTCCTGCAATAATGGGGCAATGCGTAGCTTGGGGCTGGATTTGCGGGTGAGGGTACAGCCGGCGGTTGGTGCGTGGACACAACGCAAAATCCAACTGAAATTTACGCAAAAGACGGGAGGATGTCAAGAAAGCATTCGCCCATTTTTTCGGGGGTCAATTGTAGTTGATTAAGTGTGATTCCTCACCTATTTTGGCCCGTTGCCGGAAGCTCAATCTCCCGAAAAGCAAAGAGATCGTCTAATGGTCTACTATAAACAAGCCCTTCTTCGCCTCACCCCGATCCTCGGAGGCTGCATCCTCCTCCTGACAGGGGCTCTGTGCCTGAGTCTCAGCATCCCTCGTTCGGATCCCTGGAGGATGCTTCATGTTGACGTTTTGTACTGGGCTACGCCGTACCTGGCTCTCCGGCCCCCATTTCTGGCGGGGACATTCACCCTGCCGATGATGCCTTTTCTCTCCTTGATCGGCCTTCTCATTATGGCGACGCCACTCCTCACCGTTGGTGGGAGAAGGATATTGTTATCGATGCGGGCTCGCGAGCTGTTTCTCCCCATGACGATCGCATGGTCCATCATCTTTGCCATGACGTTTATGCCCGGACTGAGGATCGGCGGAATTTACAGCCGCTCTGTTGCAGTCTATTTAACCCTTGGTCTGTTCGGATCGATTCTTCTGTGGACCGGTATCGTAAAGCTCCTGAAACTATCTCACAGCTGGGAAAAAGGACTCGCGTGGTGGACCGGTCTGTATGAACCCGTACGAATCCGGGTTTTCCATCTGGACAATAAATACTTCCTGGGCGTTATCTTTCTTGTCAACTTTTGCCTGACCAATCTCATTTCCTATTATTGTTTTGAACACATCCCGCATATCCAGGACAGCATCGCCCAATTGTTCCATGGAACGATCTTTGCACAGGGTAACCTTGTTGCCGTATCGCACCCGCTCAAAGAGTTTTTCGATTTTACGCACATGATCAACAACGGGCAATGGTACTCCCAGTATCCGCCCGGACATTCCGCGCTACTTGCAGTTGGTGTGCTGGCCGGTGTTCCGTGGATGGTCAATCCTTTGCTCGGATCAGCGACCGTTGTGTTGTTCTATTTTCTCGGCAAGGAATTGTACGG
>JBBEBV010000190.1:0-4261 GCA_040882165.1 Bacteroidota bacterium | reverse complement strand
GTGAAGATTCGTGGGAAAATCTCTTGCCCAGGCCTCACTCAAGAACGGCATGATTTGAGAATCCTCCTCCTCATAGTTGTTGTCTCGATGTTTCTCTCCTGCTCCAATGAACCACCGCAGGAGGATGGGAGGATTACGCTCAAGCTGTATCATTGGATGGAGCGCGACAGGAAGTTGTGGGAGGAGGAGATTATCAAACCATTTGAGCAGGCGCACCCCACCATCCGCGTCGTCCTCGAGACCTCACCATACTCCCTCTTTGTCTCGAAGTCTTTGACCTCGATGGCTTCGGGGCTCAGGGTCGCCGATGTGATGTTTGCCGAAGACTGGTTTGGCCAGGAGCTCATCCACCGGAAGTACGGTCGCAACCTGATGCCGTACGTGGCCCGCGATTTCGATACCGCATCATTTTATCACGATGCATTCCGGGAATGGCAGGGGACCGCGCAACGGGATGACGAGCTGTTCGGCTTTCCGGTGGCGATCGGCCTGACGGTCCTCTTCTACAACAAAGACCTGTTCGACGCCGCCGGTGTATCGTACCCGGATACCTCGTGGACGTACGCCGACCTTCTCAGGGCCGGAAAGCAACTCACACTCGATCGGGATCGCGACGGTAATCCGGAGCAATGGGGGTTGCAGTTCGACATCCACTATACCGGACTCGAGACCGTCGTCTATTCCCTTGGCGGAAGAACCCTGAACGAGCAGGGGAACCGCGCCGTCATGACCGAACCTGCGACGCAGGACGCGTTTCGTTTCGTCCGTGATATTTTCCGCACCGACCGGATCGCATCCAACGTCACCACCTTCATCAATCCCTGGGAACCGTTCGTTTCGCGCAGGGCGGCGATGAACCTGATCGGTTCGCACGGCTCTCTCAACCTGGAAGGAACGGGGATTCGTTGGGACCTTGCCGTCCCTCCAAAAGGTCCGGGTGGCAAAAGACTCTCACGCCGGTATTCCATGGCGTTCCTGATACCGCACAATTCTCCCCATCCCGACGAGGCGTGGGAGTTGCTTAAATGGATCATCACCAAAAGTCCCGTGCAAACGATCGACCGCCAGTATCTGGGGTTGATGCCTGTTTACCGTCCTCACGCCGAGTCTTCCGAGTGGCTCCATTCGGAGCCGCGGTACAACCGGCGGGTTCTCGTGGAGCTGGCTCAATCGCAATCGTTTCCCTTGTTTAGTCCGGGTTGGCAGGAATGGCGCGATAACAACCTGACCCCCGAGCTCCAGTTGATGATCCAGGGGAAAAAAACGGTGGAACAATTTACGAGGGATGCGGAGCGCCGCATTAACAATGTGCTCGAGTGGGCCTATCGGTGACGGACACCGGTCCGTTTGCACAAACCCACAAGAGAATCGAATACGAAGGCGACCATGATTCAATCCATTGAAGTCATCCGATTGCTTCTTCCCATCGCGAAGATGCTGAAACTTTCCCGCGGGGTGGCATCCGATCCAAAGGCCGGGGCGCCGCATATCCTGGTAAAAGTAACGGACGAAAATGGCGTCGTCGGCTGGGGGGAGGCGAGGCCGAGTCCCCGCTGGTCCTATGAAACACCAGAGACGGTTGTGACAACGATCCGCGCCTATCTTGCGCCCGCCCTCCTGGGCCATGACGAGTTCGATCTCGAGGGGATTCACAAAATCATGGATACCGTGATCGCCCCCGGGGTGCAGATCGGCCAGCCGATTGCGAAGTCGGCTATCGACATCGCCCTGCACGATCTGGGGGGAAAAAAACGAAAGATCTCGCTGAGCGAAATACTTGGAGGGGACGGAAATTCGGGAGTGAAGCTTGGGTATGTTGTTTCGGCGACGACGATCGATGAAGCCGTTGCGCAGACCGTGGAGGGGTTGGAACAGGGATATCACGGTTTCAAGGTGAAGACCGGCATCAGGCCGGAGATCGATCTTGACATGGTGAGGGAGATCTCGAAGGTAGCAGGGGGAAAATACCTGTGGATCGACGCCAACCAGGGATGGGAGTTTGACGAGGCGGTCCGGTTTTCAACAGCGATGGCAAACTTTGGAGTTCACGTCCTTGAACAACCGTTGGCGGCGAACGACATCACCGGCTACCGCGATCTTGTTCGGCATTCCGGGATCCCGATCGCATTGGATGAGTCGATTTACTCGCCACGTGACCTCCTCCAGTTCATCAAGCTGAAAGCGATCAACGGTCTTGTTATCAAAATATGCCGGGTCGGAGGTATCTTTTGGGCAAAGACAATGGCCGCCATGGCGCGCGACGAAGGGCTGCTCTTGCTGGGAAGTGGATTGACCGAAGGACGGATCTCGCTTATGGCGAGCGTCCATGTCTTTTCCTCGTTCAAGATGGATGTTCCGGTCGATTTGAACGGGCCGCAGTTCCTTCGGGACGACATGGTCGCGGGCTCCTTTGAATTTCCCGGCCGGGAGGTGCATCCGCCGACGGGGGCCGGACTGGGTATCGAACCCGATCCGGAGAAAATCGAACGCTACCGGGTAAAGGATTGACCGTGAGTGTCTTTGATCCCACATACATAAAAAGAATGCGTTCCATTGCCCGGGTTGCCGAGCCGTATCTCTATCTAGTTCCAACGGTCATTGGTTTGCTCCTCTTTTCTGCCGGAGCGGTGGTCGGTTCACTGCTGATCAGCTTCAGTCGGTGGGACATCATCACATCCCCCGGGTGGGTCGGTGTTGAGAATTATCGGCTTATGTTCCGTTCGGAATTGTTCTGGACCGTATTCTGGAATACCTGGTACTTCACCATCCTCTACGTGCCGTTGACCATCCTGACCTCCTTGGCGCTCGCTCTCTTGGTCAACCAGCGACTCAAGGGGATCGCGTTCTTCCGGACCGTCTATTTCTTCCCGGTTGTTTCCTCCATGATCGCGGTTGCGCTGGTGTGGAGCTGGATGTATAATCCGGAGTACGGGCTCCTGAACTATCTCCTCAAATCCCTTTTCGGCATTCAAGGGCCTGCGTGGCTGGCAGACTCCGGTTGGGCGATGCCGGCGATGGTGCTGGTAGCCGTATGGAAAACCACGGGGTACAGCATGGTGATCTTCCTTGCCGGATTGCAGGGGATTCCGGATGAGCTGTATGAGGCGGCCGGACTGGATGGAGCGGGGAAGTGGGCGCAGTTCCGGAATGTCACGCTCCCCATGCTTTCCCCCACGATGTTCTTCGTCCTGGTCATCACCCTGATCAATTCGTTCCAGGTGTTCGAGCAGACGTACGTGATGACGAAAGGGGGACCCGCGAACGCGACCATGACCCTGAGTTTTTTCATCTACCAGAATGTCTTCCAGTTCTTCAAGATGGGTTATGCGGCAGCAATGTCGTACGTCCTGTTTGCCATCATTGCCGTGATCACCTTCGCGCAGTTTCGCCTGCAGAAACGGTGGGTGTTCTTTGGGTGAGGGACGATCGGCCGGAAGGAATTTCACAAACGCGATCTCCTACCTGATTCTTGGGTTGACTGCGCTTCTGATGCTGGGGCCGTTCCTTTGGATGCTTTCGACATCCCTTAAAACACAGGCCGATATCTTCCGTTATCCGCCCGAGCTCATTCCATCGCCCCCTCATTTTGAAAATTATGAGACGATCCTCAAGGGGCTGTCCGTTCCCCAATTCTTCTTCAACAGTTTCAAGATCTCCGCGCTCGCAACGATCGGCCAGTTGTTGAGTTGCTCCCTGGCCGCCTACGCGTTTGCCCGGATGCAGTTCCGCGGGAAGGGACTCCTGTATGGCGTGCTGTTGGCAACGATGATGATCCCGGCGCAGGTGACGATGATCCCGGTCTTCCTGATCATGAAGAGCCTTGGATGGATCGATTCACACAACGCGCTGATCGTTCCGGCGTTCCTGGGAGGAGCGTTCGGGACCTTCCTCCTCCGGCAGTTCTTCGAGGCCATTCCACGAGACCTGGAGGATGCCGCGCGGATCGACGGATGCGGCCGGTTCCGCATCTACTGGCAGATTATCCTTCCGCTGGCCAAGCCCGCGCTGGCGACCCTCGGTCTCTTCACTTTCATGGCTTACTGGAACGACCTGCTCGGTCCGGTGATCTATCTCTCGAGCGTCGAGAAGATGACGCTGACGGTTGGACTTGCAAGCCTGCAGGCGGGGGAGATGGTGGCCCGGCATGATCTTCTTATGGCCGGATCCTTGCTCAGCATCGTGCCAATGCTTGTGCTGTTTGTTCTCGCCCAGAAATGGTTTGTGCGGGGGGTGGTGATGACGGGGATCAAGGGGTAGGAGG
>JBBEBV010000189.1:23859-27297 GCA_040882165.1 Bacteroidota bacterium | reverse complement strand
TTCGATCCCTGCTCCGCTGCAAGCGTCATCACACCGATAATGCTTTTGCCGTTGATTTCGAACCCTTCCTTGTCGACAAAGAATTCCGCCTTGTACTTTGCCGCCAATTTTACCAGCGATGCCGCTGGTCGCGTATGCAGTCCGGCCCTGTTGCGGATGGTCACTTCCCGTTCGATCATGCGCTCCCCGGGGCTCCTTTAGTACGTTCGGTGCAACAGCATCTCGGTGAACCAAAAGAGCATTGCACGGGCCGGTGTCGGACGGAGTTTTTCGAGTTCGTTCTTCGCCCTGGCGATATCCTGTTTCACGCGGCGCAGGGTGGCCTGGATGGCGCCGGTCCGGTGGTAGACGCGCCGGACTTCATCGACGTTCACCTTCGCCGCGCCTTTCTTGCGGAAGATGGACAACAACAAGAGTCGATCCTTCCCTCGTGCCCGGCGGAGCGCTTCCAGGAGAAGGAACGTCTTCTTCCCTTCAACGATATCGCCACCGACCGTTTTCCCGAATTCTTTCTCATCGGCAACAATATCGAGCAGGTCATCCTGAAGCTGGAACGCCCTCCCGACATGCCGGCCGTAATTGCTGAGCGCCCGGAATTCCCCGGGGGTTCCCCCACCGATCAACGCCCCGATCTCCGTTGCAACGGTGACCATCTTCCCGGTCTTCTTCCGGATCATCAGGAGGTAGTCCTGGACCGTCACATCGAGCGAGGTTTCAAATTCCTTGTCGTACCCCTGCCCTTCACAGACTTCCACAACCCCCTCCGTAAAAATCTTGGTGATATCCTGGATGCGCGACGAACGCGTTTTGAGGAGCGCCCGGTAGGCACACGCAAGCAGTTCATCCCCCACCAGGATGGCGACGTTGGGATCCCATTTCGTGTGAATCGTCGCTCTGCCCCTTCGGGATGCGGCGTTGTCCATGATGTCATCATGGACCAGGGTGAAATTGTGGAGGATCTCGATCCCTGCCGCCGCGTGGAGGGCGTCTTTCCAATTACCCCCGACCGCTTCACACGAGAGCATGACCAGCACGGGACGTATGCGTTTTCCTCCTCCCGCCAGGACGTACCGAATCGGCCGATAGATAGAGTGCGGCTTTTTCTCAACGATGAACCCCTGCAAATAGTCATCAACTACTTCTTTATACCGAAGATACTTCTTTTCGAACTTCATGCTCTCCCAGTTGGACTTGAATGGACGGACTGTGCAATGGGTTCTCTGTTTCGCTTAACAGTGGAAGGATCCGGGAACCCGCGGTGTTTCGATATCGGACCGGGGCCTTCAAGATCGCAGCACTAATTGTTGTTCCTGGAGTTCCCTGATCGTCCGCGAGCCGGTCAGGAACATCGCCGCGCGCAACTCCATCTCCCACTGGTGAATCATGGAGGACAGGGCTTTTTTTCCCCGCACCTCCAGGGTCTTGATCATCGGCCGTGCGGCGCCGGCAAGGTCGCCGCCGAACGCGATCGACTTTGCGACATCCATGCCGGACGAGATTCCACCGGACGAAATCACCACAAGCGACGGATGCTGTGTCTTCAGGCTACAGACCTGCCGGAGAGCGTCGACCGTCGGAATCCCCCAGTCCCAAAACCCGGACGCGAAATCCCGGTCGGTCCTGCCCCTGGCACCGTTGCGGCGAACAATCTCCACTCCCGCCCAACTCGTTCCTCCAGCACCGGCCACATCAATCATCGTCACTCCCACCTCCACCAGGCGCCGCGCAACGGACACCGAGATCCCTGCGCCGATCTCCTTCACGATGACCGGGATTGGAAGTTGCTTCACCAGCATGGCGATGCCGTCGAGGACTCCCCGAAATTCCGGATTCCCTTCCGGTTGGAGAAATTCCTGGAGCGGATTGAGATGCACAGCGAACGCATCCGCGCGGACAAGGTCGGCAAGCTTTTGTACCTTCGAAGCGTCCTTCTGCCGGGCCACCTCGGCTGCACCGATATTGCCGAAGAGCGGGATGTCCGGCGCCACTTCCCGGACCACGCTAAACGTCTTGTGAAACGTGGCGTCCTCCATGGCCTGGCGCTGGCTTCCGACTCCCATCCCAAGTCCCAGTTCCGCGCACACTTCAGCGAGCAGACGGTTGATACGGCCGGCATCTTTATATCCCCCCGTCATGCTTGAGATAATGAGGGGGAGGGAAAGCCCTTTCCCCAGGAACATCGTTGAGGTCACCACCTCGGCAGCGTTGAGCTCCGGTAACGCGTTGTGCTGGAATTCCCACCGCTCAAAGCCCGTAGATTTTCCTCGAAAGGAAACATCCTTTGCCACTGTAATTTCAACGTGCTGTTGTTTCCTGGAGGATGTTCGTGACGTTTTCATGGGACGGGGAGACGGGAGATTTGTCGGCATAATACTGAAATGACGTGCGAGAATCAACCGCGCGGCAACGACCGTATTGTGTGCGTGCGTGGGAGGAAGCAGCTGGGCGCGCCATGTTCCTCCAGTCCCCTCACTTCGCTCAACTTTTTTCCCAAGGGTAGTTTTCCCCCGTCGTTCTTTGTTTTGAGTCAATACTTTTCTATCTTAATTCCGTCCTTATTTTAAGAAACGGCCTCATGAGAGCGATCATTCCTGTTGCGGGCATTGGAAGCCGCCTGCGCCCCCATACCTATACGGTCCCAAAAGTGCTATTGAACGTCGGCGGCAAACCGATCATCGGTCATATTATGGACCGGGTGATTGAAAACGGCTTTGACGAGGCGACCATCATCATCGGGTACCTCGGCGAGAAGATCAAGGAATACATCCTCACGCATTACTCTATTAAAGTCGATTTTGTGGAGCAGGAAGAGCGCCTGGGGCTCGGTCATGCGATTTACCTTTCTCGCCACACCATTTCACGCGATCCGATCCTGATCATTCTTGGGGATACCGTGTTCGATGTCGATCTGAAAGGCCTCATCGCGAACGACCACTCCGTCCTGGGAGTCAAAGAAGTCGATGATCCGCGGCGATTCGGTGTTGCCGAACTTGAGAACGGTTTTATCTCGAAACTCGTTGAAAAACCGGAGGAACCGAAGAGCAAGCTGGCGATGGTCGGAATCTACTTTATCAGGAAACCCCAGGTACTGATCGACTGCCTCAAGGAAATGATCAAGCGAAACGTCCGGACGAAGGGGGAATTTCAGCTCACCGACGCGCTCCAGCTGATGATCGAGCGGGGCGAAAAAATGAAACCGTTCACGGTGGACGGATGGTACGATTGCGGCAAGCCGGAGACGCTCCTGGAGACGAACCGGTATTTGCTGGAACATATGCCCGTTCCGGACTTACGGCAAGATGTGGTGGTGCAACCCCCGGTCTTCATCTCGCCGAAGGCGAGGGTGAAGAACTCCGTGATCGGGCCGTTCGCCACCGTGGCGGAGGAAGCCGTGGTGGAGAACTCCATTATCCGGAACACGATCGTGAGCGAAGGGGC
>JBBEBV010000189.1:0-23759 GCA_040882165.1 Bacteroidota bacterium | reverse complement strand
AGGAAGCCGTGGTGGAGAACTCCATTATCCGGAACACGATCGTGAGCGAAGGGGCCTCCGTCCAGGATTCGCTCCTGGAGGACTCTATTGTCGGCAGTAACGCACGGGTGAAGGGAAGCTATAAGCGGATCAATATCGGCGATTCGTCGGAGCTCGAGTTCTATTGACGGGAGATACAAATTAAAAATTAAAAATTAAAAATTAAAAAAGTAAGAAGTAGAAAGTATGGAGTCAGAAGTAAGGAGTAGGAAGTAGGAAGGTGGAACGGCTGATACGTCAGCCAAGCACTGTGTTAGAGACTACCTGTTTTCCAAAATTTTCAACCTTTCCCTACCCGGGGAAATCCATTCTTATCCCACTATTGATGGAGAGAGCATGAGGCACCTGTTTACGTCGGAGTCCGTTTCGGAAGGACATCCGGACAAAGTCTGCGACCAGATCTCCGATTCGGTGCTGGATGAAATTCTCGCCTATGACCCGATCGCCCGTGTCGCTTGCGAGAGCTTTGTCACCACCGGACTTGCGTTGGTCGGCGGAGAGATCACGACAACGCACTACGTGGACGTCCAACGGATCGTGCGCAATGTGATCAAGAGTATCGGGTACACCGAAGCGGGGGTGGGCTTCGACGCGGACTCATGCTCCGTCCTCTCGGCAATCCATGCGCAGTCACCCGACATCGCGATGGGAGTCGACACCGGCGGCGCGGGTGATCAGGGAATGATGTTCGGCTACGCCTGCACAGAAACCCCCGAGCTCATGCCGATGCCGATCATGTTCGCCCACAAACTTGTCAAGCGGCTCGCGGAGATCCGGAAGAAGAACCGCCATATGCCCTACTTGCGCCCCGACGCAAAGTCGCAGGTGACCATCGAGTACGAAGGGCGAAGACCGATCCGGATCGATACCATCGTCGTTTCCACCCAGCACGCACCGGATGTCTCCCAGAAGAGGATCAGGGAAGAAGTGATCGAGAACGTCGTGAAGCGGGTCCTCCCGAAAGACCTGCTGGATAAGAAGACGCGGTACTTCGTGAATCCCACGGGACGTTTCGAAGTCGGGGGCCCTCATGGTGACAGCGGCCTGACCGGCCGGAAGATTATCGTCGATACCTACGGCGGACGGGCGCCCCACGGAGGCGGGGCATTTTCAGGGAAGGATCCGACCAAGGTGGACCGGAGTGCGGCCTATGCTGCACGGCACCTGGCCAAAAATATCGTTGCTGCCGGGCTTGCCACCGAATGCCAGATCCAGGTGGCCTACGCCATCGGTGTAGCCCAGCCTGTTTCCATTAATGTCGAGACATTCGGCACGGGGGTCATTCCGGACATTGAGATCGCCGGGATTATCATGAAAGAAGTGGATATGACCCCGAAAGGGATCATCAACCGGTTAAAGCTCCGGCGTCCGATCTACCGCAACACCGCCGCCTACGGCCATTTCGGGAGAAATGAAGAGGGCTTCACCTGGGAGAAACTCGACCTGGTGAAGATGTTCCACATGGCTGTGCGCTGAAAAAACAACAAAAGACGTTCAGGGTTCCAGGTTCAAAGTTCAAGGTTGAACCCCTCAAACTCCAATTTACCAACAAAGACCGAACTATGAATGAGAAGAAAGGCTTCTATAAAGTAAAGGACCTGTCTCTTGCCAAGGCAGGCGCGATGCGCGTTGAGTGGGCTGAATCACGCATGCCCGTCCTGATGGCGCTTCGCGAGAAATACCGGAAATCGAAACCTCTCAAGGGCTTCAAAATTGCCGGCTGTCTTCATGTGACGAAGGAGACCGCCGTGTTGGTCAAGACGTTCATCGAAGCCGGCGCGGAGGTGAGCTGGAGCGGCTGTAACCCACTCTCCACACAGGACGACGTCGCCGCCGCACTGGCCGCCGATGGCGTTTCCATCTTCGCGTGGCACGGTATGAACGTCGATGAGTTCTACTGGTGCATCGACGAAACCCTCAAGTTCAAACCCAACCTGACCCTGGACGACGGCGCAGACCTGATCTTCACCGTCCACAATAAACACCGGGAGCTCATTCCGTACATCATCGGCGGCACGGAGGAAACAACCACCGGCGTCCATCGCCTCCGGGCCATGGCGAACGCAGGTGCACTCAAATATCCCGTGATCGCAGTGAACGATGCGGAAACGAAATGGGATTTCGATAACGTCTACGGCACGGGGCAATCGACCCTGGATGGCATCCTTCGGGCAACGAGCGTGTTGCTCGCAGGCAAGAATTTCGTCGTCGCCGGCTTCGGCCATTGCGGTCGCGGTGTGGCCCTCCGGGCCAAAGGACTCGGCGCGAATGTCATCATTACAGAGGTGAAGGCCACCGCGGCTCTCAAAGCCACCCTTGAAGGCCTCCGTGTGATGAAGATGGATGATGCGGCGAAGATCGGTGATGTGTTTGTCACCGCCACCGGCGTGAAGGACGTCATCGTCGACCGCCACTTCAAGTCGATGAAGGATGGGGCGATCATCTGTAACACCGGCCATTATGATTGTGAGATCAACATTACCCATCTGGAGAAACTCAAGAAGAGCAAACGGGAGATCCGAAAGGACAACGAGGAGTATGTGCTCAAAGGGGGTCGCCGCGTCTACCTGCTCGCGCAGGGGCGGCTCGTCAATCTCGCCGCCGCGGAAGGACACCCTTCGGAGGTGATGGATATGTCGTTTGCGAACCAGTTCATGTCGCAGCTCCGTCTGGCGGAATCCTCCAAAAAGGTGAAGCGGCTCGAGAACAAGGTGTACGACATCTCGCCGGAGCAGGACCAGGAGATCGCCGGTGTGAAACTGGCGACGATGGGGCTGAAGATTGATACACTCACGTCCGAGCAGGTCAAGTATCAAAGCGATTACTCTTCCGGGACGTAAGCCATGCAAAACCTGACAGGTCTTCGAGACCTGTCAGGTTTTCACGAACAAAGGCATCCCGAATGACCGGGGTGCCTTTTTTATTTTTCATCACGATTTCTTTCCTCCTGGTTGCGGTACTCCCCGCGCCGTCCGACCGCTTTGTCCCGGATAGGGGCGCCGTTTCATCCCTGCAACGCGTCGCAGCCGTATTGAATTGACTCAGACAAGAAAAATAGATATTCTCATTCCACGCAGCCATCCCGTGAGACGAGATATCCTGACGGTTGAACCAGTCCCTGGCGCAATCCCTGCAACCCTGCTTCAAAAAAATATGCTGGAAGAAGAACTGAAACAAATTGGAGGAAACTGTTTGATGAAATTGCACCGTTCGTTCTTCGGCATCGCACTCGTGCTCTCCATGGTCGGAGGAATGGCTTTGGGCCAATCCCCCGCCGCAGCCGACAGCACCAAAGTCATTCTCTCAACATCCCTGGGCGATATCACCATCGCCCTCTTCGATCAGAAATCCCCTGTCACCGTCAGGAATTTCCTCGCGTACGTCGACAGCGGATTGTTTGCTGGGACGGTCTTTCACCGTGTCATGCCGGGATTCATGATCCAGGGGGGAGGATACACGGCTGATCTGGAGCGCGGGCCGACCTATCCCCCGATCATCAACGAATCGAACAACGGTGTGCGGAACGGGCGTGGAACACTTGCCATGGCGCGCACGAGCGACCCGAACAGCGCGGCTTCCCAATTTTTCATCAACCTGGTGGACAACCGGAATCTCGATGCCGGGCCACGCGGGCCCGGTTACGCGGTCTTCGGAGTGGTTGTGGACGGGATGGCGGTGGTCGACAGTATCGCCCGCGTACCGACGGAAACCCGCGAGCCTTTCCAGAATGTCCCGAAACAGCCGGTGGCGATTATCTCGGCAAAAAGACTCCGATAATCACGCACTCAACACCCTTGTCAAGGCAAGCCATGGATATTCACACACTCCCGACAGCCGACGATATTGCGTTCTTCCGTACCAACGGGTACTGGTTGAGTCCGAAGCTCTTTTCCGATCCGGAGTTGGCGGAATTGCGCATCCACCATGCCGCGGTTGTGGCCGGTGAATACGAAACAACACGCCCGCCCTTGAGTCGCGAACCGGAACCGGGGGATACGACGCGTCTTGTCCAGGTCAATAACGCTTACTGGACTGACGCAACCATTGCACGGCATGTGCTGAGTGTCCAGATCGGCCGCATTGCCACGCGCCTCCTTGGCGTGAAAGGAATCCGGCTCTGGCATGATCAACTCCTTCTCAAACCCCCACAAAGCGGCAAAGCGGGAAACATCGGCTGGCATCAGGATCGCGGATACTGGTCCTGCCTGGACCGCGATGACCAGATCACTGCATGGATTGCCCTTGAGGATGTGAACGAGGAAAACGGCTGCATGGAGGTGGTGCCGGGGAGCCACACGTGGGGCTTGCTCGGCGAGGATCACTTCTACCAACAGGACGTCGAACAACAGATTGCACGGATCGAACAAAAAACCGGCAAATCCTTCACCACAGAGCCCTGCATCCTCCCAGCCGGATGTGTCAGCTTCCACCACAGTCTGACAATACACGGCAGCCGGCCGAATGTCAGCCAGCGTCCGCGGATCTCCATTGCCGTGCATCTGATCATCGACGGAACGCGGTACCGCGCGGGAACACCCTCCGAAGACCACACCAGCAATACCCTTCGCAGGCCAAAGGATGGCGATCCTTACACGGGCCCGTACTTCCCCGTTCTCTTCCGTGAGGATGAGCCGAACGCGAATGCGTGGATGACCGCAGAACCCTAACCCAGCGCACCCTCAACCTTCTCAATCGAAGGATTGACGCATGAGATTTTCCACTTTTGACTGGAGTATTGTAGCCGTCTACGTCCTTCTCGCGTTCGCCATCGGGATGTTGGCCCGGAAGCGGATCACCAGCATTGCCGATTTCCTCGTGGCCGGGAGGCATATCCGTTATAACCTCGGAGTCGCTTCCCTGGTCGCAACCGAGCTCGGACTGGTCACGATGATGTACTTCGCAGAGCAGGGGTACCGGTTCGGTTTCGCGGCGTTCATCATCGGCGTGATCTGGGCGGCAGCCTACTTCATGATCGGCCTGACCGGGTTTGTCGTGGAGCGGATCCGGCAACTGGAGATCATCACCATCACGGAGTATTTTCAGGTGCGCTACTCCCGCGGCGTGCGCGTGCTCGCAGCGTCGCTCCTGACGATTGCCGGCGTGTTGAGCCTCGGGGTCTTCCTCAAGTTGGGGGCGGTCTTTATCGTCCAGTTCACGGACATCCCGGTCGATTCCCTCCACATGACAATGACGGTACTCGTGGTGATCGTTGTGACCTATACGATTCTCGGCGGCATGGTCTCCGTCGTCCTGACCGACTATCTTCAGTTTGTCATCCTTGCTGTGGGGATGCTCGTGGCAACTTTTTTCGTACTTCAGTATCACGGCTTCACCGGGATCTTTGAGAAAGCAGGGGCGTTGTACGGAGCCGGGGCGATGAACCCCTTCACGCATCCGGAGTATGGCTGGACGTTCATCGGGTACTGGGCTGTCTTCGCCATTTCGGGGTGCGTTCTTTGGCAACCGGTTGCCCAGCGCATCCTCGCCTCCGAGAAGCCGGAGTTGAACCGGCGCATCTTCAGATCGACCAGCGTGATGTTCCTCGGAAGGGCGTTCTTCCCGATCCTCTGGGGAATTGGAGCCGCTTTGTATTTCGGGGCCGGGGGAGACCCCACAGCCGGTATGCCGAAGTTTCTCGCTGAGATCCTTCCCATTGGCATTCTCGGTTTCCTTGCAGCGGGGATGTTCGCCGCACTGATGTCGACCGACGACAGCTACCTGATTGCATGGAGCGGTATTATTGTGCAGGACCTGATTGCGCCGATGCGGGGGAAGGAGATCTCCGGCCCTGAAAGAGTCAGGCTGACGCGCATCTGCGTTTTTGTCATCGGAATTCTCATGCTCATCTTCGGCATTTGGCACGAGTTGAAAGACAGCGCATTTCGCTATCTGCTGGACGTTACAACCATCTACTACGCAGGGGGATTGCCCGTGCTCGTCGCCGGCTTGTATTGGAAACGGGCAAGCCTGCCGGGTGCATATCTCGCATTTGCCTTCGGAGCCTTCCTCCCGCTCGCCTTTGTGACCGAGGATATTATTCTCCAGGCCAGCGGCATGACCGACCCGGGGTTTTTCAGCGAGATCCTCTCCCCCAACATGCGGGGATTGATGAGTTTCGTGCTTGGATTTATCGGAATGGGAATTGGCTCAATCGTACCACAAACCCATCCCCCCATCACCACCATTCAGTCTTGAAAGGAACTTCGATGGACTTCTGGGCAATCATCTGGTTTGTGGCACTTGGACTCGGGACACTCGGCTTCGCTTTCATCGGCGTGAACGTGATCGTCAAAGGCTTTGCGGAAGTGAGAAGCCTCCTGGACGACCTCGGGGGCGGGAAAGAGTAGCCGGAGGAGGCGCAGCATTCGCCGCACATTGATCAAGAAAGGACTCTCATGACCAGGATGTTTCCCGGAGCCGGACTGGCTCTACTTCTTCTTACCATCACCACCTCCGCTTTTTCCCAACGCTCCCATCCCCGACTTATCGCTGACAGGGCGGATATCGAACGCGCACAACAATGGGTCAAGGAGCATGGTTGGTACCGGGGCATAATGGAGGCGCACAAGCGGGACGTCGACCGGTTCATTCAGAAGAGACCGATCTTCGTCTCGCCCATCAAACAGGTGTACGCGTACAAGATGTACAGTTGTCCAAACCATGATGTCGAGTTACTGTACGAAGAATTCAGGCCGTCCGAACACCGTTGCCGGATCGATACCACGGAAGTCATCCGCGGCGAGAAGTACGACATGGCCTGGGCGGGATGGTATAACCGCCTCCTCGCCTCCCGCCTGGTCTGGATGGGTATCCTGTACAATGTGTACGATGACGAGCGTTATGCGAGCGCCGGAAAAGAAATCCTGATGCAGTTCGCAGAGCTCTACTTGAAATATCCCACCACTAACACCATCCTTGGCCCGGCCCATGTTTTCTTCGGGACGTTGTCCGAATCGTTCTGGGGAACCGACATGGCCTACGGGTACGACCTCCTCTATAATTACGAAGGATTTTCGGAGAACGACCGGGCGAAGCTGAAAAACGACTTCTTCTACCCGCTCGCGAAGATCACCCAACAGTTCCCGGAGTCGGCCTCCAACCGGCAGCTCTGGTACAACAACGTCTCGGCCGCGGTCGGGTTTCTCTACGGCGACCAGGAACTGGTCGACTTCGCGCTCAAGGGGAAATACGGCTTCTACTGGCAACTCGGTTCCGCCACTCCCGAGAGCGGGTTCTGGGCGGAGTGGTCCGGGTACCACTTTGTGGCGTTGCGCGGCATGATCCATCTTGCAGAGATGGCGCGGCATAACGGGATAGACCTGTACCAGATCGAAATCGCCGGAAGGACGATGAAGAAGATGTTCGATGTGCCGTTCGACCTCATCCTCCCCAACTATGAATTTCCCCGCAGCAAGGACAGCGGCGGCGGGAATATCCTGGAGTACGCAACCTACTACGAGGTCGGGTATGCCGTGTACAAAGACCCGAAGTACCTTGCGCTTCTCAATCTTACCAGCGTGGTTCGCGGTCAGCAGATCGTCGGCGAAACCTCTGCGCTGGGGGAGGCCGCTGCGCCGGTCACGATGTTCAATATTGCATCCGAGCTTCCGAAGCACTCGATGGACATCATTCCCGAGGAGAGCGTGAATCTGGAGGGAAATGGATTCAGCGTTCTGCGCAACGGATCCGGCAAGGACCGGCGGTACCTGTATCTCGATTATGGGATCATGGGGGGGGAGCACGGACACCCCGACCGGATGCAGATCGGGTACTACGCGGGGGGACGCAACTGGCTGTTGGACCCCCTGAACGAATCGTATTTCAATCCGAATCTCCAACTCTGGTTCCGACAGTCAATCGCCCACAATACGCCGGTCGTGGACCAAACGACCCAGACCTGGACGAATGGGTACGGAATTTTCTTCGGTGCGCTTCCGGGGTTGCAGGTCAGTTCCGGCGCATCCACGACAGCGTATCCCGGTTCAAAGATCACCCGAACCCTTCTGCAGGTGGGGGATTATTTCCTCGATCTGGTTGATTTCACCTCACCGGACACGCGGACCATCGACTGGCCACTCCAGAGTTTTGGCACGCTCTCACTGAGCGGACTGACGCTAAAGCCCGAGCCGCACGACCTCTTCGGACACGAGCCCGGCATCGCTGGGTACGATCAGCTCAAGGAAATCCATTCCGGAGTCACCGAGAACGGGTGGACCGGCTTGTTTACCGAAGGGAATCAGCACTTCATGGTCAAGTCCATCGGCGAGAAAGACACGCGGGTCTTCCAATCCATCGCTCCCCGCATCGGAGGCTTTTACAAACAGATGGTGACGGACCCGAGGCCGATGCCGATGATCATCAGCCGGCGGAGTACCGACTCAACCCGCTTCGCGCACCTGATGCATGCATACGACCGGGAACCGGCGGTTCTTGAGTACGCGCGCCGCTCGCAGAACACCTACGTTGTCCAGCGAACCGATGGCGTGGACATTTTGTTTGCCGATATCCCCCGTTCCGAGTATTGGGTAATGCGAAAGGAAGGGACCGCGGTCAGGACTTTTTCGGGATTCGGGATAAAGGAAGTGCGGGACGGTTCACGGGTGATCATCAGTTCCGACTTCCCCCTTGCCGAGATCGAGTGCCGATGGAGCGGTCAGACTCTTGCCATCCGGGCGCCGGATCAGTACAACCGGATCCGCATCCTCGCCCCCGGAGTCTCATCGTTTGAAGTCAATGGGGCCCCCTCTCCCGCGCGCCGGGAGGGTGAGTACGCCATCCTTCAACGAGCCGGCAACGTGTCGCTCGAACTGGTCGCTCCGGGAGACAGCGTTCTGTACGTCGGGCGTTCGAACCCGCTGACGGTCCACGTCTGGAACCTCACGCCGAATGCCATCGATGGAAACGTCTCCATCACTCTCTCCCCCGACTGGAAGGAGCGGGTCAATAGCCAGTTAACCTGGTGGGGGGGCGTGGTCAACCTGCTCCCGCTGAACAAAGGGACGATCCGGCGGACAACCTTGCCGGCCCGGTATCGCGCCGATGCCGATTGGATCGAGGGGCGAACGTCCGAAACACAGCGAGTGCCTATCGGGCGGGCGTCCGTGTTTACCATCAACCTGGAAATCCCCAACGATGCGCCGCCGGTCACCTATCTGGCAACGATCCGGTTCGGGTCAGTGGAGATACAAAAGTCGCTCCGCGTGACCCAACCCGTGACGGGCGAGCTCAGGCTGTCGAATGGGGGCCAGGGGCGGCTTGATGTCATGCTGACCAATCATACACCCGAGAGGCAAAACATGACGGCCCAACTCGGACTTCATGAATCGTGGAAGGCAACAGGGCCGACCAGGAACGAAGTAACACTGCAACCCCTTGAGACAAGAAAAATCTCCATCCCCGTTCAGCTTGCCGGATACAATGCAGACAATCAATACTATCCAGCGCGGTTAGCAATGGAGAGCGGGCAGTATAGTTTCGAATTCGAACATGACCTTTATGCCGGGATCGCCCATTTTGCTGCCACACCGCCGTCGCTGGACGGATCCTGGCGCGGATGGCTCAGGGAGAATCCCATGGCTATCGACAAACCGACTCAGGCTCATAAGCTTCTGCTCGGTAACCAGCCCTGGAAAGGTTCCTCCGATCTCTCGGCAAAAATCTATGCAATGTACGACGAACAGTTCCTGTATGTGGGTGCCGACGTTTTGGACCAGACGGTTATTACAACATGGGAGTACCCGAGAATGAGCTATGCGTGGGACACCGATTGCATGGAGGTGGTGATCGATACGCGCCTCACGGCGGACCAGGGAACCGATCCGCCGACCCCCGGGCTCTTCCGGCATCTTTCCATGCCGGAGTACCGGAAAACTGAACTGCCGCAGGAACTCTGGCGCGGCCACGGCGCGGGCGGACCGACCTTGCCAAAACCGCTCCTCGTACAGAATGCGGAGACGTACTTTCAAAAGACAGAAAAGGGGTACACGATTATCTGCCGCTATCCCCTATCAAGTCTTAACACGTTGAAGCCACAGCCCGGGATGAAAATCGGGTTCGATGTGGCGATCAACGATAACGACGGGTCGACCTACAGGAAGAACGTCCACCTCTGGGCCGGCTTCACCTCCAACCAAACGTGGTGGGACCTTGGATCCATGGGCGCGTTGATCTTCGGGCCGCGAAGATGAATCCAGGCTCCTTGTCGTTCTCCCACGAATCTTCACGAATCTGCGCGAAGAGATGTTCGGAGATGCCAGTATCAATCATACTTCGTGAGGATTCGCGGAGATTCGTGGGAGATTCTTTTATATGGTCGTTGGAAGAGCGATAGCGATGCCATTGAACTTCATCCCCATCGTTCGGAAAAAGTGGCTCTTCATCGTTGCCGGATCTTTCTGGGGCATCATCGGTGTGTTCCTTCTCGTGCGGGGAATGGGTTGGTTGCTGGGGGCTCAAGGACTCGCACCCTTCATCCTGGGAACAGCCGGGATCGGGCTCGGGATTCTGGGGTACCTTTCCGGATTCCGAAGGATCGCAGAACAGATTGTCCTGAGAATTCACGGACTCCCCGAGCGAAGCCCCTTGACTTCGTTCCTTGCGCCCCGCGGGTATGCTATGATCGTGCTCATGATCTCGCTCGGCTTTCTCCTGCGGCAATCCCCCATCCCCAAACCGTATCTTTCTCCGTTCTATATTGCCATGGGCTGTGTGCTGCTGCTCGGCAGTTCCCGGTTCCGTTTGCAGTTCCTTAGATATCCTCCTGAAGATCTAAACGAATCAAAGACCTCATGACGATCCGGAAAGCACGGGAAGAAGACATCCCTCAACTTCTCCCCTTGATGCGGGGACTCGCCGAGTTCGAACACTACATTCATGTGTTCGCTATTACGGAGGAGGTGATCCTCGACCATGGCTTTCGACGGAACCCGCCCAGCTTCCTTTGCTTCGTCGCTGAAAATCCTGAAACGCGAAAGATCGTCGGGATGCTCGTGTACTACTTCATCCCGTACACGGCAATCGCCAAACCGACTCTCTATATAAAGGAACTCTTCGTGGTTCCGGAGGCCCGTAATCTTCGGCTCGGTGAAGCGCTGATGGAGGCCGTTGCGAGGGAGGCGGTCGCGCACGATTGCGGCGTGATCAAATGGGAGGTAGCCCCCTGGAACAAGGACAGTCTGCGGTTCTACGAACGACTCGGCGCAGAGCCGAATCATGATTGGGTGGACTACAGCATGAAGCCGGAAACCTTTCGGAAACTCGCCGGCCGTGACTGAGTCTCCTTTTCCCGTGAACCGAGGCCGCAAATCCCACCCTTCCATGAATATCAGATGTGAGAACTGCCTTAGGCCTTGATTTCTATCCGCCACCACGTCTCATCCTTCCCAATCACTGTACCGACATCATTTTTTTCTTCTTTTCTTGTAACTGCTCTGCATGGGTGAAAGACCAACCCACAAATCTTCACTAATCTCCACGAATCATTGGAGTCAAAAGAAGAAATCAATCAGGGCAAAGATTTTCTTCGTGAAGATTCGTGTAGATTAGTGGGTAGAAAGACTCTGAGTAATTACATTTTCTTTTTCTTACATTGGCCTCAGCATTTTCCAGAAAGGACCGGGCATTCCATGAAACTCCATCATACGCTCACTCCATGGTGTATCGTCACACTCCTGCTCTTCGCGGCATGTCAGCCTTCCGTCCAGCAGGAGGCACAACAGTTTCTCGATACCTACACCACCAAGTACCTGGAGCTTAGTTACGCTTACAGTTTAGCGGAGTGGGATTCCAACACCCGCATCGTGGAAGGAGACGAGACCAACGCGAACGCGACCAAAAAGGCGCGCGCAGAACTGTCTGCCTTCACCGGAAGCAAGGCGAATATCGAGGCCGCTCAGCGGTTCCTCGAACAGAAGGACCGGCTCACTCCCCTGCAGGTGAATCAGTTCGAACGCATCCTTTATCTTGCCGCCGACAATCCGGAGGTGGTGAAGGAAATCGTGGATGAAAGGATCGCGGCAGAAACAAAGCAGACCGAGACCCTGTACGGCTTCGAGTTCAAGATCGGTGGAAAAGCCGTGACGACGAACCGGATCGACGAGATCCTCCGGACATCGGCCAACCTGAAGGAACGTCGCGCAGCATGGGAAGCCTCGAAGGAAGTGGGGACGGCTCTGAAGGACGGTCTCGCCAATCTCGCCCGGTTGAGGAATGAAACCGTGAAACCTCTCGGCTATTCCTCTTACTTCGCATACCAGGTCTCCGACTATGGTATGACGGTTCAGGAAATGATGGAGTTGATGGACAAGCTGAACCGCGAGCTGCGCCCTCTGTACCGTGAGCTGCACACGTATGCGCGGTATGAGCTCGCAAAGAAGTACCGCCAGCCTGTTCCCGACTTACTCCCTGCCGACTGGCTTCCGAACCGCTGGGGCCAGGATTGGAGCTCCATGGTTTCGGTGGAGGGGATGAACATCGATGAGGCGTTAAAGGAGAAAACGCCCGAATGGATCGTGAAGCAGGCGGAGGAATTCTACATCAGCCTCGGATGGCCCGCGTTGCCGCAGAGTTTCTGGGATCGCTCGTCGCTCTACCCCCTCCCGGAGGGGGCATCATACAAGAAGAACAACCATGCGAGCGCCTGGCATCTCGACCTGCAGAACGACCTCCGCTCCCTGATGAGCGTTGAACCCAACGCCGAATGGTACGAGACGACCCATCACGAGCTGGGACATGTTTATTATTTCATCAGTTACACAAACCTGGATGTCCCGCCGCTCATGCGCGAGGGAGCCAACCGCGCCTATCATGAAGCGATCGGAAGTATGATCGGCCTTGCGTCCATGCAGAAGCCGTTCCTCGAAGGCCGGGGTCTTGCCCCGAAAGATGCGACCGTCGACCCTGTGCAGGCTCTTCTGAAAGAGGCGTTGAATTACGCCGTCTTCATCCCGTTTTCCACGGGAACAATGTCCCGTTTCGAGCATGATTTGTACGAGAAAAATCTTTCGAAGGATCAGTATAACGCGCGGTGGTGGGAGATCGTGAAGGAATACCAGGGAATCCTCCCCCCCGCTCCCCGCGGTGAACAGTATTGTGATGCATCCACGAAAACCCATATCAACGACGATGCGGCACAATATTATGATTACGCTCTTTCCTATGTCCTGCTGTTCCAGCTCCACGACCATATTGCGACGAACATTCTGAAGCAAGACCCGCGAGCTACTGACTATTATGGGAGCAAGGAGGTTGGTGAATTTCTCAAGAAGATCATGACTCCCGGAGCCTCCCGTGACTGGCGCATCGTCCTGAAAGAAACCACAGGCGAAGATCTGAACGCCAACGCAATGCTCCGTTATTTTGAGCCGCTGATGAAATATCTCCAGGATGTCAACAAGGGACGGAAACATACGATTTAATACGCCCAGTCTCAATCCGTCAATCCGGTTTCTCCAGATTCACCTAGTTTGGTGGATAGTGTTCCTTTTAAAGCCTTGAGAGCGCGATCACAAACAGACCCCATCCGTACCTTCCCCTATGAGGGGAAGGGGCTTTGCACCTTCTTCGAAGTGACAGAGTGAGCTCGAAGAACACAAGACTGCTAATCAAGGAAGAAGTAGAAAAAGAAATAGAGGCGCGTTACATTCGTTTAAAAAGAATCGTTCAAGTGGGTGGACCAACTTTTGGTGTTCTTATTGCGCTCGTTGGTTTCTTTGGGATTCCAAGATACCTCGAAGATACCGTTGAGAAGAAGACCGAAGCTTTTGGGATTACAAAACTACGTGCTGAAGCAGAAAGTCATGTAGCTGCAATATTGAATTTACAGCAGGATGCTCAAACAATGACTGAAACTCTCAGGAAGAGCACCAGTTTATATACACGAATGAAAATCCTAAAAGTGTAGCTGTGCAAAATTATCTTTCCTAAAGGACTCCTCTTATGAAAGCTCTTGTCTTCTTGTTTGCCTTTCTGATCTCTTCTTCTGCAATTTCACAAACATTTGAATATTACTTTACCGACAAGACCATGCGCGTCGATTACCATCACACCGGGACGAAGGGACAGGAGACGTTCGCGCTCGACAAGGTGTACGAAGAAGGTCCCTGGCCGGGGAGCCGCACCCGGTTGGTGGACAATCTCAACCTCGGAGAATACATGATGCGCGTGTATGATGTTGCCTCGGCCTCGCTGATCTACTCCCGCGGGTTCTCCAGCATCTTCAACGAATGGCAATCGACCGAGGAAGCATTGGCCGGAACCTTCAGGACCTTCCACGAAACGGTCCGGCTTCCTTCTCCCAAACATCCCGTGCAGGTGACCATCTCACGCAGGGATAGGCAGATGATCTTTCATCAGGTATTTTCCACGGTCATCGACCCGAATTCCCCGACACAAGTCAACAAAGGGAACCGAAGCGCCCGGTTTCCATTGAAGAAACTTCTGGACAACGGTGAGCCACAGAACAAGGTGGATCTTTTGATCGTCGGTGACGGGTATGCCAAAGCGGACATAGCAAAGTTCAACAAGGATGCACAACACTTCGCCGATGCACTCTTCAGCACCAGCCCGTTCAAGGAACGGAAGCAGGACTTTAATGTCTGGATCATAGAAGTGGAGTCAAATGAATCGGGCATCGACAAGCCGGATAAGAACGAGTGGAAGGAGAACGCCCTGGGGACTATGTACAACACGTTTGGCAGTGCGCGGTACGTTTTGACGGAAGAGAACCGCATCCTGCGGGATATCGCCGGGAGCGTGCCGTACGACGCCCTCACCATTCTCTGCAACGACAACCGGTACGGAGGGGGAGGCATTTACAACCTCTACACCACCTGTTACACGCAGGTCGATACGAAGGGACAGGAGTGGCAGATGGATTATGTGTTTGTCCATGAACTCGGGCATTCTTTTGCCGGGTTGGGGGATGAGTACTATTCGTCGCAGATTTCGTACGTCGATTTCTACCAGAAAGGGGTCGAGCCGTGGGAGCCAAACATCACCGCGCTCAACGATCCGGCCGCCATCAAATGGAAGTCGTTTATCGCACCCGGGACATCCCTCCCGACACCGTGGGCGAAGGTCAGCTACGACAGTCTGGAAGCGCTCCGGGGAAAACTCGACCGCCTTGCCCCTGATTACTATGAGAAGCGGGAACCGCTCTACCAGCAAGCGATGAAGCTTCTCAGGGATCCGGCACACGCGGGAAAGGTCGGCGCCTATGAAGGAGCCGGGTATGTCTCCAAAGGACTCTTCCGACCGTCGCTGGATTGCCGTATGTTCTCGTTAAGCCTTGTCGGGTTCGATCCCGTTTGCAGTGCGGCCATCAACCGGGTTATTGATTCTTATACGAAGTAGCATCCAGCCTGTAGGGCGAGGAGCTTCCTCGCCCTACACTTTTTCCATACACCCTCATGCAATTCAAACTACCGAACCCGTGGAAGGGCCTCAGCGCTCTTCCTCGGGATATGTGGTTTCTTTTCTTTGCCACGCTAATCAATCGCGCGGGGACCATGGCGTTGCCGTTCCTGGTCCTGTACCTGACGAGGTCGATCCAACTGTCTGCGGCCCAAGCCGGCCTCGCGATTTCGGTCTACGGTATCGGCGCCCTCGTGACCGCCCCGATTTCGGGTTGGCTATGCGACAGGTTCAACCCGTTACGCATCATGGAGATCTCGCTCCTTACCACGGGAGGATTTCTTTTTTTCTTCCCATTCCTGTCCACCTACGAATCGATCCTCGCAGTCACGTTCCTCTGGGCCATGGCGAGCGAAGCCTTCCGCCCGGCCAACCTCACCTATGTCACCGATGCCGTTCCCCCGGAACAGCGGAAGCTGGCGTTCGCGTTCTTTCGACTTGCCATCAACCTGGGGATGAGTATCGGTCCGGCGGTCGGAGGCTTTCTCGCGGTCCTCTCCTATTCCGCTCTCTTCTTTGTCGACGCAACAACATCGCTCGCCGCCGGAGTTCTCCTGATACTCGCACCTATCCGCGCTCATCGTCGCCATCACGCTCCAACGACTGGTGAGGCCGGACCTGAAACCGGATCGGCACTCGCAGGATATCCGGCATCTAATCTCCGCCTGTTCTGGTTCCTTGTGGCTCTCCTGCCGACCCTTGCCATTTTCTTTCAGCACGAAGCGGCTCTCCCGATCTTTATGGTGCGCGATCTTCATCTCAATGAGGCAATCTACGGACTGATGTTCACCATCAACACCGTGCTGATCATCTTTCTGGAGATCCCCCTCAACCTTGCCATGGAAGACTGGGCTTACAAGCGAACCTTACCCCTCGGGGCGCTCCTGTTCGGGTTGGGGTTCGGGCTCCTGGCCTTTGCGCAGGATGCATGGTTTATCGCGATGACGGTAGTGGTGTGGACCTTCGGGGAGATGATCCTGTTCCCCGGCACGGCATCCTTCCTCAGTGAGATCGCCCCATCACAACTCCGGGGGCGTTACATGGGGTTCTATCAAATGATGGTGAGCCTGGCGTTTACCATCGGACCCTGGTTGGGGGCCTTCGTGTTGGATCTCTATGGTGCAGTACCGTTGTGGGTTGGATGTCTCTTGGCAGGAGTTCTTTCGGCAGGGTTGCTTCTTCGAACGACGGCTTCACCCAGGGTTTCAGGGACATCGTAATCCATACAGGTATCGATTTATCTATGATCGTAGAGTCTGCCGGCGACGATATTCGTCAACTCCTTGATCAGCTCCTTCTCCCCCGGCATCACATGGTCGCTTTGATGCCAGATCATCTCCTTCGGCTCCCGGGCAACTCCGAACAACTTTGTAGCAGACTGAGGAGGAAAAAAAGTATCTCCTTTTCCATTGATCATCAGGAGCGGCCGGGGAAAAAGATGGAGGATATATTTTGAAGGCTCAAACGGCGCAAGGATCGCTCCCCCCAGCCACCCCGCAAGCCAGGCGGGCATGGTGGTCCCCCACCGTTTCGCGTTGTGAGCGATCACGAGGGAAAGATCGGCGCCGCCCTGAACAACAACGAGCCGCGTAATCCTCGGATCGATCACCGCGGCCGGGATGGCGGCAAACGAACCAAAGCTCACCGTGATCATAGAGATATCGGACCGGTCCACCTCGTTTCGGCCATAGAGCCAGTCGACACAGTTCATCAGGAGCGGGACCGTTCTGAATCCCATCGCCCGAAGGCGAAAGGTCGTGCCGATCGCGGCCAGCCCACCGAAATTCCACTCCCCTTCAAATGGATAGTCCACACCAAGCAGGATGACGTTCTCCCTCCCTTCAATCATGTCGACAACCTCCTTCCCCGTCTCGATGCCGACGGCAAGAATCGCAACGGGGAACGGTCCGGCTCCTTTCGGTATTCTCAGCCGGCCCGAAAGAGAGTCGTCTTTGGATGAGCGGAGAAGAAAGTCGAACGTCATCGTCGTGCTGTTTTGCTCGACCAGGCGAAGATCCATCGCCGTGACCGACCCCTTCCGGTCCAGGAAGCCGTCACGAAAATTGTAAAAGCTCTGCCCGCGGGTTTCCATTGGTTGGAAAAAGAAGGCCACGGAGACACAGAGGACACAGAGACGATCGGACATGACAGATGGATGGAGTAATTGAAAGAAGACTGACGATGGAGACAAAGTAACGCTCTCTCCGGAGAAAACAAAGAGCATTGAGATTGGCGTGGAGATTCTGTACGTTGAGCCGTGAAAGCATTGCTGAAACGAACGTTTCCATGGCTCCGAAAGATCCTGGTCGCGGCAATCGTAGCGATCGGGGTCTGGACACTGATCCTTATGATCTTCGAAAACCAGTTTATCTTCTTCCCCTCAAAGTATCCGGACGGGATCTATCAAAACTCCCACACTATTCCAAACGTCCGGGATTGTTGGATCAAGACGGAAGACGGGATAACGCTGCACGGGTGGTTCGCTCCAGCCGACAGCCCGGTTGCTACCCTCGTCATGTCACACGGCAATGCCGGGAACCTCTCTCACAGGCTCTACCTGATCCGGGCTCTCCAGAGGAGGGATTTCAACGTCCTCATTTATGATTACCGGGGTTATGGGAGAAGTGAAGGTTCGCCCGATGAAGCAGGAATTTATGCGGATGGCCGTGCGGCATTCGATTACGCCCTCACCCAACCCGACATCGATCCTGAGCGGATCATCCTTTGGGGGACAAGCCTCGGCGGAGCTGTGGCCGTCGATGTTGCCACACAGCGTCCCGCTGCCGGACTGATCCTCGAAGCGACGTTTTCGTCTGCGAGGGATGTTGCGCGGGTCGCTTACCCCTTCCTCCCGGTCCATTTTTTCCTCAAGACACAACTGAACTCCGTTGAGAAGATCAAGGGGGTCAGGATGCCTCTTCTGATGTTGCATGGGAACCGCGATTCGATCATCCCCCTCGGCCTGGGACGAAAACTCTATGATGCCGCCGATGGCCCGAAAGAGTTTTACACTATTGAAGGGGCCGACCACAACGACACCTGGCTCGTCGGCGGAGAGGCTTATTTCAACGCCATAAGTCGGTTCTCGCTGGCCCTTTTCCCTCCTGCAAAAAACGACAGATAAGTCGACAGTATCGCAGAACACTGTCCCGCTTCGTTTTTTCCCTCTATCCATTTCCGGGAATTGTCCTGCCCCACAGGTAACCTTTTCCCCTTGGTGCAGTCTAAAGGGGAGACGTCCCGTGTGGGCCTGGGCCAAATTACGCCTTCGCCCTAAGAGATTTTTGAACGGAAAGAGTGAAATGCGTAACCTTTCACCTGGTGGGGCGTATGGTACCCATCCTCAACGCGGGACAACCCTCTCAGAATTAATCATCTTACGGACATGACCATGAAGAAGAAAATACTTCTTTCCACAACCGGCATTGTCGTCATCGGCGCTGCGGCTTTTGTTTTCTTTGGAAGTTCAGAGTCGTCCGGGGATTCTCAACTCCCGAAAGTGAAGGTGCAGAAAGCGACTATTGTCGACAAAGCTCTCGCGGTCGGCACCATCGAACCGGAGAATGAGATCTCCGTCAAATCGAAGGTCTCCGGTGTGGTGAACCGGATTTTTGCCGATGTTGGCACGTATGTAAGGGCCGGCGAGCCGATCCTTGAAGTGAAACCCGATCCGACACCGCTCGAGCTCGCCGACGGAAAACGCCAGGCCCAATTGGCGGAAGTGGACCTTGTCAACCTGCGGAAAGAACGGGTGCGGCAGGAGTCGCTGTTTAAAAGCAGCCTCATTTCAGCCAAAGAATATGAAGATTTCCAGAAAAAGTATGACGAGGCGGAACTCCGGTTGAAGATCGCCAACGAGAAGCTCGCCCTGATGGAGAGCGGCAAGGTCACGATCGGCGACACGCAGATCGAGTCCATTATCAAGGCACCCATCGATGGGTTCATCCTGAGCCGGACGGTGGAGGTGGGAGACCCGGTGACACCCCTCTCCTCCTTCCAGGAAGGAACCGTCCTGATGAAGATGGCAAACATGCAACGGTTGATCTTTAAAGGGACCGTCGACGAGATCGACGTCGGCAAGATGAAGGAGGGAATGGAAGTGGAAATCAGGGTTGGCGCCCTCCCGAACGATACGGTGCATGGCACTCTGCGCAAGATCTGGCTGAAGGCGGAAAAGAAGGACAATGCAACCGTGTTTCCGATCGAGATCCTGATCCCGGGCGCGAAAAACACGGTCCTTCGCGCCGGTTACTCGGCCAACGCGAACATCATCATCAACAAGAAAACCGACGTCCTCACCATCCCGGAGCGCGTGGTAACGTTCCGAAACGATTCGGCCCTTGTGAAAGTGGCCATGGGCGTGGGGAAAGAAGAACAACGCCTCATCAAAACCGGACTGAGCGATGCGATCAACGTCGAGGTGATTGCAGGATTGAAGGAGGGTGAGGAAGTGTTCGAGAAGCCGGTGAAGAAGATTGAGTGAGACAATTGAAAATTAAAAACGAAAAATTAAAAAGTAAAAAAAAAGTAAAAAAGTAGAAAGTCGGAAGTAGAAAGTAGGTAGATGGCAGTGTGCAGACTGCAGACGCAGATGGCAGAGGGCAGACGGCAGACCACAGAAGCCGTTCAGCTAGGGCTGATCGCTGATTGCTGAATGCTGATCGCTGACTGCTGAGGGCAGGCCAGGGAGAATAAACAACGGTATCAAGAGATTCTTTCCTATGGACAAGTTCCGGACAATCATAACGGAGTTTATCGTCGACTTGCAGGCGCAGAAGCTGCGGGCGTTCCTGACGATGTTCGGCATCATCTGGGGGACGGTGGCAATCGTGGTGCTCGTCGCGTTCGGGATGGGTTTCAAGCGTCAGATGGCGATCAACATGCACGGCATCGGCGAACAGATTGCAATCGTGTGGCCGGGCCGGACAACCAAACCGTGGCAGGGTTTTGGAACCGGTCGTCAACTGTCGTTCGTGGAGGACGATATCAAGCTGGTCCGGTCACGGGTTTCCAACATCAAGGCGATCAGTCCGGAATATTCACGCCGAACCGTCGCGCGGGTGGGGGAGAACATCCTGAACCCCCTTGTAGCCGGTGTCTACCCCAACTACAGCGATATGCGCAACGTGATCTGCGACCTGGGGGGGCGTTTTATCAACCAACCGGACATCCAGCATCGGAAACGGGTAGCCTTCATCGGCGACAAGGTCAAGGAGTTTCTCTTCGGCGAAAGCGACGCGGTCGGCAAGATGATCTACATCGGTGAAGTCCCTTTCACCGTCATCGGCGTGATGCAGAAGAAGACTCAGAATTCCTCTTATAACGCCCGCGATCAGGACCGGATCTACATCCCGGCGTCGACCTACACATCGGTCTACGGCGCGTTCCGCGTGACGAACATCATTTACCAGATCGAGGACCCAACGCTGGGCGAGCAGACCTCCGCCGATGTGCGCGCCGCTCTTAGTACACGGTACAAGTTCGACCCGACCGACAAGGATGCCGTCTGGATCTGGGATACAACAAGTTTCGACAAATTTATCTTCTATTTTTTCCTCGGACTCAATATTTTCCTCGGGTTGATCGGGAGTTTCACGCTTGGGGTTGCCGGCGTCGGTGTTGCCAATATCATGTACATCGTTGTCCAGGAGCGAATCAAGGAGATCGGCATCAAGCGGGCGGTCGGGGCGAAACGCTCCAACATCCTGGTACAGTTTTTCATGGAAACGTTCTTCATCATCTTCCTCGGCTCCTCCATAGGGTTTCTTCTGTCGTTTGGCATCATCCAGGGATTGCAATACATCCCCATCAAGGAATTCGTCGGATCGCCGGAGCTTTCGATGGAAGTGGTCGCCATCACCGTCGTGGTCCTGATGATCATCGGCCTGATAGCCGGACTCATGCCCGCGCGCAAGGCAGCGAATCTGGATGTGGTGGAATGTTTACGTACGTAAAGCTTAGGTTTCAATTTTAAGGTTCAAAGTTTAGAGTTTAAAGTTCGAAGATCAACATTTCACTTTTTACGTTTCACTTTTCACCGACCGACACGAAAGCGTCAACCGGGCAAACCAGCATGTATTTCGAACTTCTCAAAGACTTCCTCGCCGATCTGAAAGCACACCGGACACGCGCCACGCTCACATTGGTGGCCATCACGTGGGGAACGGTGTCCGTAGTACTTCTTCTTTCGTTCGGGGAAGGACTGGGAACCCAGATGCTGAACGGGCTCCTGAACGCGGGCGACCGCATCATGATCGTGTATGGCGGCGAGACGGGACTTGCATTTGAAGGACTGCCCAAAGGGCGACGCGTCAGGATGGTGGAAGAGGATGTGGAAATCTTGCGAAGATCGATCAGCGGCATCGACCTGATCTCGCCGCAATACCGGCAGACAGTCAACCTGACCTACGGCAAAATGTCAACCAACACCGAGTGTGAAGGGGTCGATCCGGTGTTCGAGGAAATGCGGCGTATGTATCCCGTCGGCGGCGGACGCTTCCTGAACAGCGTCGATGTGGAAATGCAGCGGCGCGTATTGTTCCTCGGCGTGGAGATTGCGAAGGATGTTTTTGGGGAGGAGAACCCAGTTGGCAAAGCGATCATGTTCGACGGGATCCCCTTCACCGTGATCGGCGTGATGCAAAAGAAGATCCAGACCGGCTCGAATAACGGTCCGGATACGCGACGCGCCATCATCCCCTACTCCACATTCCGGACGATGTACGGGCACATGTACGTGAACTCCATTGTGGTCCGCCCGATCGATCCCGAGCGGCAGCTGGAAGTGAAGGCGGAGCTCTATAACGTGCTCGGCAGGAAATACCGGTTCGATCCGAGCGACGAGCGGGCACTCCGCTTCTGGGACTTCATCGAAGGGGAAAAGATCAGCCGCAAGATCGGCCTGGGTGTCTCGATTTTCCTCTTCTCCGTCGGCGCCCTGACGCTGATTATCGCCGGCGTGGGAGTGGCCAATGTGATGTACGTGGTTGTAAAGGAACGAACAAAGGAGATCGGTATTAAGAAAGCCATCGGTGCACGGAAGAGTTACATCCTCTCCCAGTTTATCTTTGAAGCGCTTCTGCTTGCCTTTATCGGTGGAGCGGTCGGCATGCTTCTCTCCTACGGTGTCGTTTCGGCGGTGCGGATGTTCCCTGCTGAAGATGGGCCAATGCAATTCCTCGGTCGTCCCATTCTCTCACTCACCACGATGCTCGCGACCACGGCGGTTCTCGGGGCCATTGGCCTGCTCGCCGGGTTTTTCCCCGCACGCAAGGCAGCCAGTCTCGATCCGGTTGAATCGCTGCGGTACGAATGATGTAGTCCTGCCTCAGCCCGTTCTCTGATTGAATCTCCCCGAACAGGCAACGATCCGTCAGTTCCCCGTTTGGATCGTACTTCGGACGTCAGACTTCCTCCCTTGCCCCTGTACAAGATTCCACACCCGCTTGCGCAGCAACCCCTTTTGCACTATATTCGATTCAAATCATCCCACAGGTCCGACACACCATCCCGGCATGCACGCTCCGATCGATATCACTCCCGACGAATTCCGGCGCGCCCTCACCCCGCAGGTGATTTTCTCGTTTCAAATCGTGCCAGGGGTAATTCTCCTCAGTGTCCTGATGTTCGCGGCGGCAGTCTTCTATGTCGCTTCCACCACGCCATCGCCCTCCGACCCCGAATCCCTCAACACCATCAACATCCTGTCGATTATCCATGTCTTCGTTGCCACCGGCTGTTACCTTCTCTCAAAGATGCTGTACGACCGGCAGTTCCGGACAAATCGTGATGGTCCCTCCGGCGTCGTCATACAATCTTCTTCTCCCGCAGAGGCGGCAATGCTTGGCGTAAACCTCATCCGCAGGGCGACCATCCTCCGACTCGCGTTGATTGAGGGCCCGGCATTTTTTGGTCTTGCGGTTTGTCTGATCGCCGCACTCAACGGCGTGCTTCACGAACATCCGGAGTACTGGGGAAACGGGCTGTCGGCAGTTATTCTTGTCCTGTCTATCATCTTTACATTCCCGAACTCCGACCGCCTCACGGCGGTTTACGATGAAAAAATCCGGACCCTTTGAAGTGGAGCGTATAAGCATGGTTCATCTTCACACCAAATTCGAAACAGAGATGCAGGTCCGGCCGGACGACATCGATATGAACCAGCACGTGCACAACAGCCGTTACTTCGACTACGTGCTTGCCGCTCGGTTCGACCAAATGGAACGATGCTACAGGATGCCGATGGCGGAGTTCATCAAGCTTGGGTTCGGCTGGGTGATTAAGACCGCATTCGTGGAGTACAAACGCCC
>JBBEBV010000188.1:0-4274 GCA_040882165.1 Bacteroidota bacterium | reverse complement strand
CGAAATCCCCTCAAACCCTTCAAGATTGAAATTTCGGAGGCCTTTCGTCTCAAAAATTTGGGTTACAAAGTTAGGAAAAAAAAGGGCCGCAATCAAGGCATTTTTTGAGGGGTGGTAGGAGAAAAAACGCTCGTCACGCGGTGGGATCAACCATTTCGGCCGCGTTAGCGGCAGGGCTTTCCATTCGACATCAGGACTAGAATTGGCCACTTGAAGAAAATGCGACCTGGCGTCGTTGGGCGATCTCCCACAACATCCTTTTGTTGTATCACACGCCATCGTAAATTTGGGAATATCCATTCCGCAGTTATTGATCATTCTGAGGTTGCCCGCTCCTCCCCATTGGCATGTTGTTGCATGCGTCCACGCTATTCCTTATTTTGTTTTCAAGTTTCACTTTACATCCGGAAATTCCCTCTGCAGATATTCCCCTACCAAGGAGATCCATGGTTAAATCAAAACGCCAAAGCGCACTGCCGAAACTATCCCGGTCGCTCACGGGTATTAAGGGTCTTGACGAGATTACCCTCGGGGGATTGCCAACGGGTCGTCCGACCCTCGTCTGCGGAAGCGCGGGGAGCGGCAAAACACTCTTTGCGGTCGAATTTCTCGTGCGCGGGGCGCTTCAATACAACGAACCGGGTGTGTTTCTCTCGTTTGAGGAAGACGCCGATGATCTGGCAACCAACGTTTCCTCCCTCGGATTTGATCTGAAGGATCTCGTCGCGCGCAAGAAGATCGCGCTTGATCATATCCAGATCAACCAAAGTGAATTTCAAGAGAACGGCGAATACGATCTCGAGGGGTTGTTCGTCCGGTTGGGAAACAGCATCGATTCCATCCATGCAAAGCGGGTTGTGCTGGATACCATCGAGGTGCTTTTTTCCGCGTTCTCGGATTCCTCCATCCTGCGTTCCGAACTTCAGCGTCTATTTCGCTGGTTAAAGGATAAAGGGGTCACGGCCGTTATAACGGCGGAGAGAGGAACCGAAGCGTTGACGCGCCACGGGCTGGAGGAATACATTTCCGATTGCGTGATCCTCCTGGACCACCGGATCAAAGGGCAATTGTCCACACGGCGGATCCGCATCGTGAAATTCCGGGGGGCACTGCACGGGGGAGACGAGTATCCTTTTCTCATCGGTCTGGACGGCATTTCCATTTTCCCCATCACATCTCTTGAGTTGGAACAGAAGACAAGCGCCGAGCGCATCTCGAGCGGCATTCCGGCTCTCGACGCCATGTTGGAGGGCAAAGGCTACTTCCGCGGCAGCAGCGTCCTCATCTCAGGAACGGCAGGTACCGGAAAAACGAGCCTTGTCGCTCACGTTGCAGAGGCTACATGCCGGCGGGATGAGCGGTGCCTCTTCCTGGCCTTCGAGGAATCGCAGGGACAGATCATTCGGAACATGCGCTCCGTCGGCCTCAACTTCGAGCCGTGGGTCAGGAAAGGGCTCATCCGATTCCACGCCGTGCGTCCGACCCTGTATGGGCTTGAAATGCACCTGGCGACCATCCACCGGCTTATCAGTGAGTTCAACCCTGTCCTTGTCGTGTTCGACCCGGTATCGAACTTTACCGCGATGGGGGACAGTCCGGAAGTCTACTCCATGTTGCTGCGTCTGATCGATTTCCTGAAACTCCAGGGAGTCACCACGGTTTTGACGAATCTCCTCTCCGCCGGTGAAGTCACCAGGGCCAGCGAGGTCGGCATTTCATCCATCATGGACACGCTGATCGTGTTGCGCGACGTTGAATATCGCACTGATCGAACCCGCGTACTCTATGTTTTGAAGTCCCGGGGGATGGAGCATTCAAGAGAGTTTCGCGAGATCCTGTTCACAAAGAGCGGTATCGATTTAGGACCTGCTCCCATCGAACCGCTTCCGCACGTTGCCGCGGGTTTACAGGCGCGGACCTGGTAAAGAGAGAGGTGAGTTGCGTATGAAGAAACCTGCAAAGAAAGCCCCGGCACGGCGGTCGGCCCCGGCCGTTCGGGCAAAGAAGAAATATGTTCTGCGCCTGTACATTACAGGGCTCACGACCCGGTCGATGCGCGCAATTGCCAACATCAAGGAGATCTGCGAAAATCACCTGAATGGAAGGTATGATCTGGAGGTAATCGACATTTACAAGAATCCGAGGCTGGCAAAGGGAGAACAGATTATTGCTTCCCCGACGCTCATCAAGAAACTTCCACTGCCCCTGCGCAGATTCATCGGGGATTTGTCCGATACCGAACGGATCCTTCTGGGGCTCGACCTTCAACCGGGAAAATTATCTGGCGCCAAAACGAAAAACGCACCGAGAGCTTGAGCGTGAGATACGATCACTTCGGATTCTGCTCCAGGAATCCGAAGAGGCCCTCCTGGCCATCCGGAAGGGGGAGGTGGATGCCCTTGTCGTCTCCGGCGAAGGCGGTGAGCAGGTGTACACGCTCAAAGGGGCGGACCATTCCTATCGGGTGCTTCTCGAGGGATTGAATGAAGCCGCACTCACATTCACGGCAGAGGGGACGATTCTGTACTGCAACAGCCGATTCACAGAGATGACAAAGCTTTCGTCTGCCCAATTACTCGGTTCACCGGTTCAACGTATTATCAAGTCCACCGAACGGAAATTCTTTGAGATGACCTTGCGTCAATTGGCGGAGGGTCCCATTAGAAGAGAGTTCAACCTTCGAGCGACCGATCGATCCACCTCCCCGGTCCTTTTCTCGATCAAGAATCTCGCATTGGAAGACACGCCAGTCTATTGCGTAGTGGTCACGGACATCAGCGACCAAAAACAAACCGAGAAAGCTCTCCAAAAGAGCGAACGGCATTACCGGAAGCTCTTTTTGGAGGAACAGCGAATCCAGGGCGAGCTTCGGAGGCTTTCAAGAGGGATCCTTCGAGTACAAGAAGAGGAGCGGGCTCGGATCAGCAGGGAGATCCATGACGAAATCGGCCAGACGCTGACAGCCATAGGCCTCAATCTGAGAACATTGAAGTCAAACGCAAAACCATCGGAGATAAAAAGAAAAGTCCAATCGGTCCAGAATCTTCTGGAGAAAGCGGCAGATTTCATTCACGTCTTTTCACATCAGATTCATCCCAGTATGCTCGAGGATCTTGGTCTTATTCCGGCGCTTCGCTCCTTCATCCGTGACTTTCAGAAGAACACCGGCATGCGGATCCAGCTGATGGCCTCAGGCACAGCGGGAGGAGCCGATATCGATCAAAAAGCCGGGCTGTATCGCATCGTGCAGGAAAGTCTCACGAATGTTTTGAAACATTCGGGAACTCAGAAAGCCACAGTGACCATTAGGAAGACGCCGCACGCGATCACCCTTGAGATTGTGGATGATGGTAAGGGATTTGATCCAACAGGTGTCTCAGACACGCCGGATAAGAGGCCAGGAATAGGCGTTCTGGGTATGAGAGAGCGTGCCCGCCTGATCGGTGGCAAGTTCGAGATTCTCTCCCAAGCCGGCAAAGGTACCAGGGTGCGTGTTCATCTACCCCTGGGGGGAACCACAACATTAAAAGAGTTCTGAAATGGAAAAAATAAGAATCGTCCTTGCTGATGACCATACCGTCGTGCGGCAAGGCTTTCGATCACTTCTTGAGGAAGACAAATCTCTCGAGGTCGTCGGGGAAGCCGAAAACGGCCAGGAGGCCCTTCTGGTGGTGAAGAAGACACTCCCGGATGTCGTTCTCCTCGACATTTCCATGCCGCATCTCAATGGGGTGCAGGCGACGCGGCAGATCCACAAACTCGACCCAAAGGTCAAGATCCTCATCCTCTCCATGTTTAAAGACGAAGAATATGTACGGGAGGTTTTTCACGCGGGGGCGACGGGCTACATACTCAAGGTGGCGACTGGTTCGGAATTGATCAAAGCTATTAAGGAGGTATATCGCGGCAACGCCTATCTTTCCCCGACGATCGCGAAGCACCTCGTTTCCGATTACCACGAGATCGTGACCGGAGGCACCGCGAATCGAAAGCCATCCGGGCTCACCCCCCGCGAGATTGAAGTCCTTCAACTCATCGCCGAAGGAAACTCCAATAAGAAGATCGCAACGCTGCTTTTTATCAGCATTAAGACGGTCGAAACGCATCGACAGAAGATCATGGATGTTCTGAAAATCCACGACGTCGCAGGGCTCACCCGCTATGCCATTGCAAAGCGCATTATAGAGGCAAAGTAGCCCCCCGGGAAGTCTGCAAACCGGTTCCACGCATCAGGTGCCCTCCCCCCTGTATATCAGGTTTCCACCCGATATCCT
>JBBEBV010000187.1:2211-4290 GCA_040882165.1 Bacteroidota bacterium | reverse complement strand
GCGTGGACCCGCCGCCGGCCATCACGTTGAGGAAGCCGGAGATCACCCCGACCGCAAACAGAAGAAGATATTGATACGCGTTATCCAAAGTATGATATCGGATTCCCGGTGGAGTGATAACAAGAGTGGTCTGCGTTGGCGGGAGGCTGGTCTAGAACCTCCATGCAACTCCAAAAAAAGGGGTGAAATTCTGTGTCCCGTGCTCGATCCTATCCCTGAACGGCTCCCCCTCACGCTTGTCGTAATATCGCAAACGGTATTCCATGCGAAGGATGACATCGATATCCTCCACAATCTCCACCGCGGCTCCCAACCCTGCGAACCATGCAATCCTCGCCGAAAGCTGGAGTGATCCGCTCACATCGCCGGTCTCAGAAGGGAGGTCGTCCCGTGCGTTGTCGTTGCGGAACCCGATCAACCCGTATCCCAATTCGCCAAACAGTTGTTTCCATTGCACCCGGAGGAAAGGTCCGGCCCAGAATTCGTTATAGTCGCCGCCGATCTTATCGCGTGTCACGGTCTTTCCCGTTTGAGGATCGAACCCATCGAACCGGGCCGCAAGCCGGTTCCCGCGATCGAACTGCAGAAAGAGGCCCGCGCTGACGGTCTCCCACACCCGGGAGGTTCCCATCAGCATCATCCCGAATTGTGTCTCGTTCACGAGGCGCTCGCCCCGGGGGTCTCCCACCATCCCCTTCACCTGCTGCTGGAATGCGGAGTAGGTGAGACCGGCATCGATTCGCCACGACGTTGCATGCTGGGCGCGGACCGGCGCGCAACACAGGACCAGTGCAAGAAGGAAAATCCTCATGGTTCGCTCCCGTTCGTCATTTCAAGGCATCGGTGATTTCCACGACACACAAGTAACCAAATACTCCGAGCGAAATCAACAGCAACGCGTTGAGGAGCCATGGGTTCTTTGCTTCACCGACCCAGGACTTCCTGTTGTTCATCCAGAGCAGCATGCCGGCGAGGAAGGGCATGAAGAATGCGCCGACGATCGCATAGGTCAAGACGATCCAGACGGGCTTGCCGAAAAGGAGCAGGAGGAGCGGAGGAAAGGCAAGATAGGCGAGATACCATCGATACGCCCGTGATGTCGTGCTCACGGGAACGACGGTCGCTCCGTGTTTCCATTCCCGCATCGAAACGAAATCGGCAAACAAGTATGGAACTCCCTGCCATACGCCGAGCATTGATGTGAACACGGCTCCCCAGAAGCCAACAAGGAATGTCCATTTGCCCGTCGTTCCAATCAATCCCCCGATCCGGTTTGCCACCTCGAGCGCCATCCGGTCGCCGGTGACGAGCGTCGGACTCACCTCCGCCGCGACGATCATCATGGCGGCGGCAAAGAGTCCGGTGAACAGGTACGCCGTTCCCAAATCGACCTGAGTTGCCTGCATGAATTCCTTCCCCTTCCATCCCTTCTCACGAATCCAGTACCCATAACTCAGCAATGTCACGCTTCCGCCTACTCCCCCGAGGACGCCGAGCAGAAATTTTGCCGAGCCGTCGGGAAGTGAAGGTACCACAAGAGCGGGGAGGATCTCCGACCACTCCGGGTCCACCATCCAGGCACATGCCAGAACCGTAACGAACATCATGCCGATGAAGATCTTCATCAGCGTTTCGAAGAAATTGTAGCGTCCAAAATAGACGAGGAAAAATGCAATCACGGAATGGATGGCCGCCCAGGTAGGGACAGAGAGCCCGTCGTACAACGCGTGACCCGCCAACCCGCACGCCGATGCAAGTGCCGCGGCAACAATAAACGACCAGAGCACCAGGTAGACCATGAAATACCACGAGACGACCGGATGAAACTTCGACACCCATCCTTCCAGAATCGTCGTGCCGGTTGCCAGTTGCCACCGCGAGACCCCTTCGTTCAGAGCAAACTTGATAGCAGCGCCGAAGATCGCCGCCCAGAGGATCACCGTGCCGTACTTCGCCCCCGCAACCGACGCGGCAACAAGGTCGCCGGCTCCAACACCGGTCGCTGCCACGGCAAATCCCGGACCCAGAAGTTTGAGGTATTTGAAATTCATGTCAAAAATAATGTAACTGCCCGGTTCT
>JBBEBV010000187.1:0-2111 GCA_040882165.1 Bacteroidota bacterium | reverse complement strand
CAAAGTGTCCTATTTTCAATTTTCCAGGTGATGCAAAACAAAATGATCGTCGCTCAGAGTGACGGGTTTTTTTGAAAAAGGACACATCCCGGAATCCCACCTTCTTGCCTTTATCGGTATTCATCCGTTTGATCCGTGTGCCATCAGTGTTGAAACAAAACGCGTCTTTCCGAACACGGAATGATTACAAAAGGCACAAGAATTCTACTTTTGTGTGAGTTTTGTCTTCTTGTGGCAAGAGAGTTCTTTGGGATTGGGGGGTGAGGGAATCAAATGAGGTCCACGATCGAACCGAAATCCGGTTCGAACAGACGTTTGTACATCCGCACGGCGAATCCGTCCGTCATACCGGCAATGTGGTCGCAGATAAGCCGAAACCGATCCTGCTTCTTCTGTGTTGCACGGATTGCTTTCTCCATGTCGGTGGGGAGGAGATTCATTTTCGAATTCGATTGCGTCACGTAGTTCTCCACCAGCGTTTCGAAGATCCGCCGCACCATCATTCCCCCTTTATGCTCGAGCTGGTGAAGCTGCGGCGAGAGGAATACCAGATCGAAGGCCAGTTTTTTGTACACTCCCGATTGCCGCTGAATCTCCGGGTCGATCTGCAGTTCGACCTTGTACCGGTTCGTCCTGTTGCTCATGAAGTTCTTTCGCTCGCCGAGACTGCACGCTTTGATGAAGGAGCCGATCGTTCTCGCGAACCGGCGCTCGATGTCGCCTGAATCGATGGCGCTGAGGATCCCGTCGATCCACTCCGCCTCCCGGCCCTTGAGATTATTCTCCACAGCCCATTGTCCGATCCGTTGTTTGCTCATGAAGCCCGCATGAATGCTGTCGACAAGGTCGTTGATCGAATAGGCCGCGTCATCCGACCAATCCATGATCTGGCATTCGATGCTGCGGAAAGCGTTCATGCCCGCGCCCGGTTTGAGCGCCGAAGGAACCGCCGCTCCGCCGAAGATGAACGTCACATAGCGCTTCTGTTCATCGTAGAGAAAATGGTTCTCGGGATTTTTCAGCCGGCCGTAAAGCGACTTGTACTTCAACACGCCGTCGAGGAACGCACGGGTCGGGTTCATCCCCTTTCGTTCGCCGTTCGAGGAGAAAATGACTTCGGTGATGAGCCGGAGCGTCTGGGCGTTTCCCTCGAAACCGCCATGCGTTTTCATCAGGGCATTGAGGACCCGCTCGCCGGAATGACCGAACGGAGGATGGCCGAGATCGTGGGAAAGGCAGATTCCCTCCACGAGATCCGCGTCGATGTGGAAATCCCCGGTGAGGAGGGGGGAATTCCTCCGGAGATAGGTGCAGATGGAACGACCGATCTGCGCCACTTCCAGTGAATGCGTCAGCCGGGTACGGTAGAAATCGTACTCGCCCGAGAGAAAGACCTGCGTCTTGGATTGCAGGCGGCGGAACGCCGCGGAATGGATGATGCGGTCGCGGTCGACCTCAAAAGGGGTGCGCTCATCATCGGTGCGCGTCCCCTCAAGGAATTCAAGGTCGAAGCCGGTGTAAAAGTTATTCGGTGCTGATGGCATGGCCGGTGGTCGAAGAGGCTATAATCAACTCGCAAAAGCTAATGAATTTTAGTGTCGGCTTCAATGAAGGAGGAAAAAAAGGGGCGCGGGAGAAGGTGTCGCCATGGATTCATGCCTCTCCGGCCTGATTTTCTCCAGGACTTGCAGGAATGTTCGATTAATCTTACATTCATCACCAGCAATCACGTGTTGAGGGTCTCTTCCACCAAAGGGTGACAGGGTCATGAACCGAAAACTCCAACTCTACCTGATGAATGACACGTTCACCGTCAATAAGTTGGCGCAGTTCGCCGAGATTCCTTCAATCCTTATGAAGGGGGAAATGGTGTTCAGTATGCGGACGGATGAGGAACTCTGCATCATCTGTCCGGAGTTCATGGCGCCGAACAACGTTCAACAGGAGTTGGGGTGGCGTTGCATCAAGATCGAAGGGGAGTTTACGCTGGATGATGTGGGCGTGATGGTCTCGGTGCTCCAGCCGCTGGCGGAGGCGAACATCTCAATCCTCGCTACGAGTACTTTTAACACCGATTATGTTTTTGTAAGAGATGAACAACTCGTGCACGC
>JBBEBV010000186.1:0-4293 GCA_040882165.1 Bacteroidota bacterium | reverse complement strand
GGAGAAAGCATGAAGATCCACGAGTACCAGGGGAAAGAGATTATCAAGAAATTCGGCGTGACCGTTCCGATCGGAAGGGTGGCGTTTACGGTCGAAGAGGCCGTTCGTGCAGCGGAAGGAATCGGCGGAAATGTCTGGGTTGTGAAAGCCCAGATTCATGCAGGGGGTCGCGGCAAGGGGGGAGGAGTGAAACTTGCCCGCAGCATGGATGAAGTGAGGGAACGGGCATCGGAAATATTAGGCATGAGGCTGGTGACACACCAGACCGGTCCGGAAGGTCGCATCGTCAAGCGACTGTTGATCGAGCAGGGGATGAACATTGCCAAAGAGCTGTATGTCGGAATCACGCTCGACCGCGTTTGCTCGCAGAATGTGGTCATGGCCTCCACCGAGGGAGGGGTGGAGATCGAGAAGGTGGCGGAGGATTCGCCGGAGAAGATTCACAAGGAGTATGTCCATCCCGGAGTCGGGTTGCAGCAGTTCCAGGCTCGGAAGCTCTGCTTTGCCCTCGGGTTGACCGGCGATGCCTTCAAAAACGGCGTCAAGTTCATGCTGTCGCTCTACCGGGCGTACGAAACAACCGACGCATCGCTCGCGGAGATCAACCCGCTCGTGATTACCCAGGAGGGGGAAGTGATTGCCCTCGATGCCAAGATGAACTTCGACGACAACGCGCTCTACCGGCACGCCGATATTCTCGCCATGCGGGACCTTGATGAGGAAGATCCGCTCGAAGTGGAGGCCTCGAAATCGAACCTGAACTATATCAAGCTGGATGGGAACGTCGGCTGCATGGTGAACGGCGCCGGGCTCGCCATGGGGACGATGGATATCATCAAGCTCGCAGGGGGCATGCCGGCCAACTTCCTCGATGTCGGGGGCGGCGCCAGTGCCGAGACGGTGGAATCCGGTTTCCGCATCATCCTCAAGGATCCCCATGTCAAGGCGGTGCTGATCAATATTTTCGGCGGGATCGTCCGCTGTGACCGGGTGGCCAATGGCGTCGTGCAGGCCGCAAAGAACGTGAATATCCACGTCCCGATCGTCATCCGCCTGGCGGGGACGAACGCCGATCTTGCCGCGGAGATATTGAAGAACTCAGGTCTGAGCTTCCTCGTCGCCGGCAGCCTGAAGGATGCGGCTGAAAAAGTTACGAAAGCGATCGCGGCATAACTCGATGAGAAACCACAGAAACGTGAAACGAAGAAAGATCGTTTCAACGGTCAGGGTGTTTCGGTTGGGTGAGGAGCCCGATGATGCAGTGTTCTGGCAGCGCAAGTCGGTCCGCGAGCGATTGGAAGCATTAGAAGTACTTCGACGCCAATATATAAGGCTCATGTATGGCACTCGACCAAGATTTCAAAGAGTTTATAAAGTTGTGCAGCTTCGTAGCGAGAACTTGGTTGGCCGACCGCGCGACCAGGAAGATGTGAAACAACTTCGCAAACGGAAGCAATGAGACTCCGCACGGCGAATCGGACGAGGAATTATTTTTGATGGATGTCGATGGAAAATACGAACCGGTCATCGGCCTCGAAGTACACGCACAGCTTCTGACGAAGTCAAAAGCGTTCTGCAGTTGTTCCACGAATTTCGGCGATGAGCCGAACTCCAACGTCTGTCCCGTCTGCCTCGGCATGCCGGGAGTCCTCCCGGTCCTGAACGCCCGGGTGGTGGAATTCGTCGTCAAGATGGGACTCGCCACCGGTTGCACGATCGCTCCTCGCTCGGTCTTTGCCCGTAAAAACTATTTCTATCCGGACCTCCCGAAAGGATATCAGATCTCCCAGTACGACGAGCCTATATGCGCGAACGGTTTTGTCGAGATCGAAACGAAGGAGGGATCACGTAAACGCATCGGCATCACGCGGATTCATATGGAGGAGGACGCAGGGAAGTCGATTCACGATGTTGAGAGCGATACGCTGGTGGATGTGAACCGTTGCGGTGTTCCCCTGATCGAAATCGTCAGTGAGCCGGAGATCCGCTCCGCGCAGGAGGCCTCCCAGTACCTTCACCAGATCAGGCAAATCGTCACGTACCTGGAAATCTGTGATGGGAATATGGAAGAAGGAAGCCTCCGATGCGACGCTAACGTTTCAGTCCGGTTGAAAGGGGAATCCCGGCTGGGGACGAAAACCGAGCTCAAGAACATGAACTCGTTCCGGTTCGTGGAGAAGGCGATCGAGTATGAAATCAAGCGTCAGATTGAACTGATCGAGGAAGGGGGAAGCGTGGTGCAGGAAACGCTCCTTTGGGATTCCGAACGCGGCGTTGCCGTCCCGATGCGCTCCAAGGAAGAAGCGCACGACTACCGGTACTTTCCGGATCCCGACCTTGTTCCTGTGCTGGTCAACGAAGAATGGATAACCAAGGTGAAAGCCATGCTCCCTGAACTCCCCGCGCAACGTCGGGACCGTTTTGTCGAAACCTACAAGATACCGAAGTACGATGCCGATGTCCTTTCCACCGAGAAACCGCTCGCCGATTTCTTCGAAGGAGTGATCACCAGTCTCGCTGCGAAGAATGAGGAAACGTACAAGCTCGCAAGCAACTGGATCATGACCGACGTCCTGCGCGTCTTGAAGGAGGATAAGATCGCGGTGGAGAATTTCCCCGTCCCACCCACGCACCTCGGCTCTATGATCAATCTGATCGTCGATGGGACGATCAGCGGCAAGATCGCGAAGGAGGTGTTCGAAGAGATGATCAAGACAAAGGAATCGCCCAAGGCCATCGTGGAGAGGAAAGGCCTTGTCCAGGTGAGCGATGAGGGGGCCATTGAACAGGCCGTGGACGGGATCCTTGCTGCGAACAAGGGGCAGGTCGAGAGTTACCTCGGAGGGAAACAGCAGGTCTTCGGGTTCTTCGTCGGCGAAACCATGAAGGCCATGAAGGGAAAGGCAAATCCAAAGATCGTCAACGAGGTTCTCAAGAGGAAACTCGCAGGATATCAGGTGTGACCCCTGCACCGTTATCTTACGCAACAAGGTTTTTTTTAGAACCTATCTCAAAAAGCACAAAGAAAAACTTCAAGAGATTTTGTGATCTTTGCGTTCTTTGTGGCTCTAACGCACAGTTTTTTCACGACACAACCCTCCACTCATCTTATCATAAACCGCCATGCGCACGAAAACAATCGCCGGTAACTGGAAGATGTTCAAGAACCTTCAGCAGACGGAAGAACTCATCAACGGTCTGAAGAAGGCGTTAGACTTCAGCGATAAAACCGTCAAGGTGATCGTTTGCCCTCCGTTCACCTCACTCGCTCTCGCGGGGTCGCTTCTGAAGGGAAGCCCCGTCGCTCTGGGGGCACAGAATATGTACTTCGAAGATGAAGGAGCTTTCACAGGGGAGATTTCACCCGGAATGCTGAAGTCGGTCGGATGCGAATATGTCATCCTTGGCCATTCGGAGCGTCGCCTGTATTTTCACGAAACCAACGAGTCGGTCAACACCAAAGCGAAGAAAGCACTCGCTTCCGGACTCATCCCCATCGTCTGTGTTGGGGAAACGTTGGAAGAGCGTGAAAAGAACATCACAGATCTGATTGTGTCGACGCAGGTTCGGGGCTGTCTCAAGGAGATCAGCGCCGCCGACGTTGAAAGAATCATCATCGCATACGAGCCGGTCTGGGCGATCGGCACCGGCAAGACCGCAACACCGCAACAGGCTGAGGAGGTTCATCTGCTTATCCGGAAGCTTGTCGGGCAACTGTACTCATGGGCGACCGCCGAAAAGGTTGTGATTCAGTACGGCGGAAGCGTGAAGCCTGAAAATGCGAAAGAGCTTCTCTCCCAGCCAAACATTGACGGAGCCCTCGTTGGGGGGGCTTGTCTCAAGGCTGATTCGTTTGCCTCCATTATCAATTCAGCCTCAGCCTAAGAATTCGGACGAAAACCTATAATTTGCCCAAGGTCGCCCCGCCCGCATTCTGCCGCAGGCAGTTGGGCGGGTAAGGCACGAAGGGACAATTTTTGTTCTTCTTCCATATTTTAAAAGCCCTTGTGTCTTTGTGCCTTGGTGGCGAGATTTTTTGGCCAGGTCTCAGCATTTTGTTATTATCGTGAAACAGTTATCGACTGGATAGCTGTTTCACGATCTTTCATACCCACACCTTCAAGTTGGCGCCGTAACCTCCTGTCGCACAATAACTTATTACCATCCCGCCCTGGCCAGACTCAATAATTTCCATTGATTTCAGGCCTTTTTTGTATTATATTCCACTCAAATTTATGGCCGATCCGCTCCTCCTGGATGGGCTTCGTCCACCTCCGCTCAGCAGAGTTGACT
>JBBEBV010000185.1:0-4321 GCA_040882165.1 Bacteroidota bacterium | reverse complement strand
ACCCGCTCTCACCCCTTCACACTCCCCAACATGATCCCCTGGATGTAATATCGCTGGAGTGCGATGAACAGAAGCATGACGGGCAGAACCGTCATAACCGCTCCGGCCATCATCAGCTCCGTATCCTGCACATGCTCCCCGGCAAGGATGGCGAGGGCGACGGGGAGCGTATACATCGAATCGTCGGTCAGAACGATAAGGGGCCAGAAGAAATCGCTCCACGCCCCCAGGAACGTGAAGATCGCAAGCGTAACGAGGATGGGCCTGCACACGGGAAGAATGACCGACCAGTAGATCTTGAATTCGCCTGCACCATCCATGCGCGCCGCCTCGATCAGGCTGTCCGGTATGGAAAGTGTAAACTGCCGGATCAAAAAGATGCCATAGATCGTTGCCATGCCCGTGACAATCACGCCGGCATACGTGTTCACCAGGCCGACTTTATTCAGCATCAGGAACAGGGGAAGCGTTGTGACCTGCGCAGGGATCACCATCTCCGCCACCAGCAACCGAAACAGCCTGTCCCGCCCCGCAAAGCGGAATTTCGCGAACGCATACCCGGCCATCGAGTTGAAAAAAAGAGAGATCAGCGTGATCGACACGCTCAGAATGACGCTGTTCATGAAATAGCGAGCCAGTCCAAGTCTCGTGATGAGCGCATCGTAATGCTCGAACGTGATCTTTGACGGAACGAACGGCGGCGGGTAGATGCTCGCCTCTCCCGCCGGCATCAGGGAGGCGGAGATCATCCAGAACCCCGGAAGGAGGGTCAGGATGGCAATCAACACCATGGCCGCATGCAGGAGAATTTTCTTCAGGGTCATGAGGAGAGTCCCGTCCGTTTCTGCAAGTACGCCTGGACGATGGAGCCGGCAAGGATGATGGCAAAGAGAACGAACGCGATGGCGGCCGAGTATCCCAGGTTCCACCACCGGAAGCCCTGCTGGTACATCAACAACACGATGCTCAGCGTACTGTTCACGGGTCCCCCCTGCGTCATCACGTACGGCTCCGCAAACAACTGGAAGTTATTGATCATCGTGATGATCCCGACGAAGAGTGCCGTGGGAACGAGCATCGGGACCGTCACACTTCTGAACTGTTGCCAGGCATTGGCGCCGTCGATGCGCGCCGCCTCGTAGAGCTCTTCCGGAATGCTCTGCAATCCTGCGACAAAGATGATCATGTTGTAGCCGAACCCCTTCCAGACCGAGAGCAGGATGATCGCCGGCATCGCCCACACAGGATCGCCCAGCCAGTCGATGGGATCGACTCCCAGGAAACTCAGCCCGTAATTCAGCAACCCGAAGCGGGGATGATAGAGATACCGCCAGACGACCGCAACGGCAACGAGCGTGGTCACCACGGGAGCGAAATACACGGAGCGGAAGAATCCCTTGAACCGTGTCAGCTTCGCATGGACGAGGAGAGCCGCCCCGAGGGAGACGGCAACCGACAACGGACCCCCGACAACGACGAAATACAACGTGTTCCCCATCGCCTTCCAGAAGAGCGGGTCGTCGAAGAGTTGCAGGTAATTCTTCAGGCCGACAAACCGCGCGTTGCGGAAATCTCCCAGGGAATAAATGTCGAAATCGGTGAAGCTCAGAACGAACGCGGCAAGGGCGGGGACAAAAAAGAAGAGGAAGATGGGAAGGAGCGCGGGAACGAGAAAGAGGAGTGCAGCCCTTCGCAGGCTTCTGTTCTCAATACTCAGGGATCGGGTGGAGGCCAAATCAGTCATGCCCCCCCCGCTCCAGGATCCAACGACGTTTTTCCAGGATTCCATTGACGTCCCGGTCGAGGGCGGCGAGCGCTTCCTCCACGGACATCCTCTGCATCGACGCCGCCTCGGCGTACTGTTGGATCTTCATCGTAATCTGCTCCCATTCGGGGATCTTGGGAGTCGGGACGACATGGTCCAACTGCTCGTAGAACGCTTTCACGTACCGGTTCCCGGCGAGCACGGTATCCCGCCACGCCTCCCGTCTCGCCGGCAAGTTGCCGGTAATCGAGTAGAAGGCAAGCTGTTGCCGTGGCTCGGACAGATATTCAATGAACTTCCACGTCTCCGGTTTCCGTTCCGAGTGTTTGAAGAGGACAAGACTCGATCCGCCCGCCAGGGAGACCCCCGGGTACGTCGTATCCGGTCCGGGCATGGGAGCAGTCATCCAGCTCCCCTGCAACTCCTTCGGGAACCTCCGGGAGAACTCGCCGATGTTCCAGGGACCGGTGATATACATGGCAAAATATCCCTCCGCCATGCTCTGGTAAATATTGGTCACCTTTGTCATGCCGATGGGTGCAAGCTTCTGCCGGTAAAATAACATCAGGAATTTGAAGGAGGAGGAAAACTCGCTCCCGCTGAAATCGCCGTAGCGATCTCCGTCCCTGAGCAACGACGAACCTGCCTGCAATCCCGCAACGACGAAGGGGGCCCACTCGTTGGTCGGAAGGAACATGGCGTAGCGATCTGCCCCTCCGGACTGCTCCCGGATCCTGATCGAAACGTCGTGCCATTCCTCCCACGTACGCGGCGGCTGCGGGTATCCCGCTTTTGCAAGAAGATCGGACCGGTAATAGAGGAGGCGCGTATCCACATACCAGGGAATGCCATACACAGAACCGTCGATCACATTCGTCTCCCAGATCCCCCGGAAATAATAGCCGGGATCGATCAGTTCCGATTGATCAGTCCATCGGTCGAGGTTCTCGAGAGCGCCGAGCATTGTGAACTCCGGGACCCATGTGTTTCCGAGCTGGCAGGCATCGGGGAGCGAATTGCCGGCGAAGGCGGTCAGGAGTTTCTCATGTGCGGCCGTCCAGGGGATCTGTTGCACTTTGACCTTGATCCCCGGGTGCCGCTCTTCAAATCCGGGCACGAGCCGCTGCACATGTTCCCCTTCGTTCCCCATCGCCCAGAACGTGACGGTGACGGCTCCACTACGGTCCGATCCGCATCCCGCGGCAACGAACGCGATGAAGAAAACCGGCACGAGCAACGTTCGGGCGATCTCAGCGTGCAACGATTTCAAATTGCGCCTCCAGCAGATCGGTGGAATTCGTTCCGACAAAGACCTTAAACAATCCAGGCTCCACCCTCCATTGCATCGCGTCGTTCAAGAGCCCGAGGTCGCGCGACTGCAGGACAAACTCCACCGTTCTCGCCTCGCCGGGTTTCAGGGTAATCCTCCGGAACCCTTTCAGTTCCAGCACCGGCCGCGTGACGGAGGCGACCACATCCCTCACGTACAACTGAACGACTTCGTCCCCCTCCCTCTTTCCCTCGTTCTTCACCCGCACGCTCACACGCAAAGAATCCGAGATTCCCATGGCCTTCGTGCTCACCCGGAGGTCGTTGTAGGAAAATTTCGTGTAGCTGAGTCCGAAGCCGAACGGAAACTGCGGGGTCACGGGGCTGTCAAAATACTTCGAGGTGAAATGATCCGTGTCGGATGGCGGTCGTCCCGTGTTCTTATGATTATAATACATGGGGATCTGACCGATCGATCTTGGAAACGTGACGGGTAGTTTCCCGCCGGGATTCGCGTCGCCGAAGAGGACATCCGCGATCGCGTTGCCCGCTTCGGTGCCGGGAAACCAGGTTTCGAGAATGGCGGGAACGTTCTCATACACCCAGGGCATCGTCAGCGGACGGCCGTTCATCAGCACCATGGCGACGGGCTTTCCGGACTTGTGAATTTCCCTTACCAATTCCTCCTGCACCCCCGGGAGCCCGATGTTCGTGCGACTCGCCGCCTCACCGCTCATCCACGCGGCCTCCCCCACCACGAGAATGACCGCATCGGCCTGTCCGGCGAGACGCCTTGCTTCATCGAAACCGCTCCTGTCCACCGAATCGATCGGACTCCCCTTGGCGTAGAGGACCTGTGTCCCGCGTGAGACCTTGCTTCTGATTCCTTCAAGAACGTTGACGACGTTTTCAGCCCTGCCGAGGGCGGCCCAAACCCCCATGGGATCAAGCTTCCCTTCGGCAAGCGGACCGATGACCGCGATCGTCTTCAGGTTTTTTGCCAGCGGGAGGAGGTCTTGCTCGTTCCGGAGCAACACAAAGGACTGGGTCGCGACCTTCCTCGCCAGGGCGCGATGTTCGGCCGTCAGCATGGATGTTTTTTCCCGCTCCACATCGCTCTTGCGGTACGGGTCGGAAAATAAACCGAGCCTGAACTTCATCCTCAGCACTCTCCGCACGGAACGATTGACGACGTCTTCCTCCAGAGCCTTCCGGCGAACCGGGTCGGGCAGGTCGGTGATGTAAATTTTACTCTCCATATCGATATCCACTCCCGCCCGGAGAGCC
>JBBEBV010000184.1:0-4328 GCA_040882165.1 Bacteroidota bacterium | reverse complement strand
CGCTCACGATGACGTTGATTTTGGTTGCGTTGCTCGGAATGGTGAAGGTAGGACACTACCCCGGGATGCTCCTCATCGGGGTCCATGGAGAGGATCGTATTCCCATTTCCGCTTCACGAGAGCCCACAGATAAAGAGAATTCCGCTTGAACTTCTCTTCCTCTTTTGGTAGAATTCAATTACGCCTCTTCGTTGTCGTTGAACCGCCGTTCTCTGTTTTTCCTCCGAACCCGGCACGGTTCCGTTCCCGGGGCACGTTCTCGCAACCCGCTCATTGAATCACTTGGAATAACCCGCAATTCATCTCTATGCCTTCAGAACAACAGATCAACCAGCTCACGCTCCAGGGATGCAGCGCGGATGATTGGAGCCTGGTCACCATCGCATCCGGGTCTGATCTTTCCCGGATCAATAATGTTCATTTTTCCGGAACGGTCAGCGTCGGCAATCCATCGGGGACCCGAACCGTCGACGGAGTCGAGTTGCCATGCGGCCTCTCCCATGCTACCATCGCAAACTGCACCATCGGCAACCATGTCCGGATCGCCAACGTCGGATCGGTCGTCGCAGGGTATGTCATAGAAGACGGTGTTGTGATCCAGGATGTTGGCTCCCTCACCGTAACGCCCGGAACACCCTTCGGCAACGGAATCGAAATTGAAGCCATCAACGAAGGAGGCGGACGCGGTATCAGGATCATCAGCGACCTCACCTCCCAGGCCGCGTATCTCCAGGGAGCCCTGCGCCATAATCCGGAATTTGTCAAAAAGCTTTCCTCGCTCATCGACATAAAAGTTTCCGCCGCCAGGACGGAAAAGGGAGTCATCGGTAAGGACGCGCGCGTTCTTCACTGCGGCTCCATCCAGAATGTGATGATCGGCCCCTCCGCCTTCATCCATGGGGCTCAGAGTCTCCGGGAAGGAACGATCGCCAGTTGCGCCGAGCACCCCACCGAGATCGGGGAGGGCGTGCAGGCGACATCGTTCATGGTCGCTGAGGGGGCAAGGATCGACAACGGCGTCATCCTCGACAAAGTCTTCGTCGGCCAGGGAGTGAAGATGGGCAAAGGGTTCTCCGCGGAGAACTCACTCTTCTTCGCGAACTGCGAAGCCTTCCATGGGGAAGCGGTTGCCGTGTTTGCGGGACCGTACACGGTTACGCACCACAAATCCACACTTCTCATCGCGGGAATGTTTTCCTTCTACAACGCCGGGAGCGGCACCAACCAGAGCAATCATATGTACAAGCTCGGTCCGGTTCACCAGGGACTCCTCGAGCGCGGCTGCAAGACCGGATCCTTTTCGTACCTCCTGCTGGAAAGTCACATCCCCGCCTTCAGCGTCGTCATCGGCAAGCACTTTACGAACATCAACATTCCCAACCTCCCTTTTTCGTACATTCATGAGGAGCTGGGGGTCTCAAAGGTCATTCCCGGCATGAATCTCTTTTCCGTCGGGACCGTGAGGGATGGAGAGAAATGGCCGAAACGTGACAACCGGAAGGCGCCGGTCAAACGCGACCTGATTATCTTCGACGTCTTCTCTCCGTACACCGTCGAGAAAATGCGCCGCGGCCGGGATGAACTCCTCGCCCTGAGCGAGAGCGTGCCGAAGGAAAAAGCGTTCATTACCTATGGCGGACTTCAGCTCAACCGTCTTCTTTTGAAAAAAGGAGCCAAGTATTACTCTCTCGCTCTTAAGCGTTATCTGAACGCGAAAGTGACCGACCGTTTGAAAGAAAGCCTCACGCGCGAGCGGGATTGGAAGCGCGCCGTCGCCTCCCTCACCCCGTCAGTTGCTCTCACGCATTCTGCCGAGTGGACGGACATTGCCGGCCTCCTGATGCCGCGCGAACAACTGGCAGAGATCGAACAACAGGTTGTCAACGGACGGATCGCGACCTATGATCAACTCCAGGCAGCCTTCCGGTCTTCGTACGACCGGTATCCGGAGCTTGAGTGGCGATATCTCTACGACACCTTTATCAAAGAGTACGGCATTCGTCCTGATGAGATGACAGTCGAGCAAGCCCTCAAGGCCATCGACGAGTGGGAACAGGCGTCATCCTCCCTCCATGGAATGATTCTGGAGGATTCGAAAAAGGAATTCGGTTCATTTGCACAGATCGGGTACGGCATCGATCAGCAAGAGCAGGACCGCTTGAAGGATTTTGAAGCTGTGCGGGGGACCGCCGGGACAAACGGCGTCGTCCAGAAACTCGTGAAGGAAGGGGCTGCGATACCTCGTCTGCGGGCAGAATTTGAGTCATTGATGGCATCATTCTCAACAACGTAAAAATCTTTCACAAAGGAACGCATTATGACAAGAGAAGAAGTAGCCGCACGTGTCGTCGGGGTTACCGCGCAACAGTTCGCCATGAAGACGTCCGACATCAAAGAGTCGGATCAGTTTACAGTTGATCTGGGGGCGGACTCGCTCAAGTCGATTGAACTCGTTGCCGCCTATGAGGAGGAATTCGGCCTGAGCGTCAAGGAAGAGGAAGCGCTGAAGGTTCAAGACGTTGGTGGTGCCATCGATTTCTTTCATCGCCTTTTGAAATAATGTCCGGGAGGACCAACCATGAAAACGTACGAATTACAGGATGTTTCAACCCCGAATCTCCTTGAAGAGACTTTTCCCTATACGCTTCCCCCGTTGATCAGATTCGAGGGGAAGATCAAGGAAACAATCGACGGCAAGGAGGTCGAGTTCGATCCGAACGAAGTCAAGACGCGCGATATCCATATCACCGATACCACGTTCCGTGACGGCCAGCAGGCCCGCCCCCCGTACAAGCAGGAGCACATGGTTGCGTTGTTCGAGATGATGTCCCGCCTCGGCGGCCCGAACGGCGTCATCCGCCAATCAGAGTTCTTTCTTTACACGAAGAACGACCGTGCGACCATCGACGCGTGCCGCGCGCTGAACCTGAAGTTTCCGGAGATCACCGGATGGATCCGCGCCAATAAAGGGGACTTCCGCCTCGTGAAGGAAATGGGACTGAAGGAAACCGGTATGCTCACCTCCTCCTCCGACTACCACATCTTCCATAAGCAGAACCAGACGCGCAAGGAAGCGATGCAGCAGTATGTCGAGGTCGTCGAGGCGGCGTTTGAAGCGGGGGTCCGCCCCCGTTGCCACCTGGAGGATATCACCCGCGCCGACCTCCCCGGGTTCGTCTTCCCGTTTGTGCAGAAGCTCGAACGGTTAAGCGAGCAGGTACCGGCACCTATGAAAGTGAAGATCCGCCTGTGCGACACGATGGGCTTTGGTCTCTCCTATCCCAACGCCGCCGAGCCCCGGTCCATTCCGAAAATGATCTGGCGTCTCCGCAACGAGTGCGGGATCTCCGCAGATCGTCTCGAGTGGCACGGTCATAACGACTTCCACAAAGTCCATATCAACGGCGCCAGTTCATGGATCTATGGCTTGAACGCGCTCAACGGCACGCTCTTCGGCTTCGGCGAACGAACGGGCAACCCGCCGCTCGAGGGGGCCGTGATCGAGTACGTGGCGTTGAAGGGAAAGCTGAACGGTGTCAACCTTTCCGTTATCACGGAAATGGCAGAGTACTATGAGAAGGTGATTGGCACGACGCTCACCCCGAACTATCCGTTCGTGGGGAAGGACTTCAATACGACCCGGGCCGGCATCCACGCCGGCGGACTGCGTAAGTTCGAGCAGATTTACAATATCTTCGACACGACGACGCTGCTGAACAGACCCCCGCGCGTTGCGATCACCGACAAATCCGGAACCGATGGTGTTGCCCTGTGGGTGAATGATTTCCTCGGACTTCAGGGGGAGGAGCGGCTCACCGTGATGAAGGTGGCCAGGATCCAGCGATGGGTGATGGACCAGTATGAAAAAGAGGGACGCATGTCCTCCATCACCGACCAGGAAATGGAAGAGCAGGTCAAAACCTGTCTCCCTGAACACTACCAGGCACACAGAAAGAACTAAAACCTATCCAAAAAATGATTTAGCCACAAAAAAACACAAAAGGCACAAAGAAGGAGTATGTATGAGAGTCATCATTCAACCCGACTACGATCTCGTCAGCAAGTGGGTGGCGTCGTACGTCGTTCGGGAAATCCGCAGCTTCCAGCCATCAGCCAAAAAACCGTTTGTGCTCGGCCTGCCGACGGGGTCATCCCCCATCGGTACGTACAAGGAACTGATCCGGATGCACAAGAAGGGTTTGGTCTCGTTTCAGGACGTTGTCACGTTTAACATGGACGAGTATGTCGCTCTTGCGAAGGATCATCCCGAGAGTTATCACTCGTTCATGTGGAATAACTTCTTCAGCCACGTCGATATCCGGAAGGAG
>JBBEBV010000183.1:0-4337 GCA_040882165.1 Bacteroidota bacterium | reverse complement strand
CTTTGTTCCCCACGTAGTGCCAGAAGAGGAAGACCCTGTGTACGCCAAGGAAGCGCGATCCGTACACTGCGTCCGCCCACCCGTTTTCGATCAAATCAATCGCCCGACCGTATTCTTCCGGATGATACTCAAGATCAGCGTCCTGGATGACGACGATCTCGCCGGTGGCCCGCTCCAGCCCCGATTTGATCGCATGCCCCTTTCCCCGGTTTCGTTCGTTGTAGACGCACTGCAGCATTCCCGCATAGTGTTGCTCAAGGCGTTTGAGGATTGCGGGGGTTCCGTCGGTCGAACCGTCATCGACCACGACGATGGTTTTTGAAAAAGGGGTCCGCGCAACCCGATCGATGATCGTTTCGATGGTCTCGCGTTCGTTGTAAGCGGGAATAATGACAGTGAGAGTCATGGGAAGTTACGCCTTTTGAGCGACAAGGAGCAGGGATTGTCCGAACGGACGGGGAATGTGGGGCTCCACGCGTCGGAGCAAGGGGACGACGTACCGGTCGAACGCGAGGGTGCTCGCCTTGCCCAATGCGCGACGCCGGAGGATGCGCCCTCTGAACCACCAGGCGAAGAACCCGGGCATGTTCCAGTATTCACAACGGATAACCCTGAAACCGTGCGGGGCAAAGAGCGCCGTTGCCATGGGGCGGTTGTACCGGCGGTAATGCCCGAACGATTTGTCGATGCTTCCATAGATGGCGTTCATGGCCGGGACCCAATGGATGGTGGTGCCTCCAACCCTGAGAAGCGTGTGAATCGCCTGCACAACCTCATGATCGATTCCATCGGGAATATGTTCAAGAACGTTGGAGGAAACGATGCTGTCGAACGTGCCGGGTGCAGATTTCCGGGCAGCTACATCCTGGACGGAAACGCATTCGACAGTAAGCCGCGGCTGTGCCGGGATACCGCTTCGGTGCCGTTGCACGAGACCGGCATCAATATCGATCGCGAGGACGCTTCGATCTTCGCGGAGAAAAAACGGTGTCAGGTTGCCTATCCCTGCCCCCAATTCGAGGACCCGCTGGCCGATCCACGGACGCATGGATTCGTAAATCCACTCGTTGTAATGAACGGTTTCCGTCAGTGTTTCGAGAGAGTAATCTTCATGAGCAGAAGCCGCAACGGTTGCATCGGTTGATGCACCAATCAAAGGATCGGTTGTCTGAATGCGGTCGGGCATGCTCGTTGAGTGTGGGTGAGGAGTCTTCTACAGCATTCGGGTGGCGCCGCGGAGACGCGGGCGTCCCTCGGGAACCTGCGCCGCAAATATAGCACAAAGTTCGAACAACTCCATGTTAAAACTCCCCGGTGTGATCCGCATAACATCGTATGGACCTCTCCACCAATGAAGAAGTGCATGGTCCCCTCCCATCCAAAATCTCATTGCTTGGCAGGCCGTTTCTTTCTATACTAACGGTCAGCTCCTGGACCGGGCCGCCGGCTGGTGCGGTGCCGGCCGCCGTTAGCTCTCATCAACCTGATTCCGGAATCGGAACTTTCCGTGTCATTGATCAATCTCAAGAATATCCGGGCTACTCTTGTCCCAACGGACCGCTGGTTGTGGGGGCTGGTCGGGTTGTTTTTTCTCCTGGGACTTCTCAGCCTGAATGACGCGATGCTGTATACGCCTGACAGCATCCGGTATCTTCTCTGGGCCCAATCTCTTTCCCAGTTCAACGGGTTTCTCGATCTTGCCAGTGCCGAGCCGACACGATACGTCGTGCATGCTCCCCTTTATTCCGTTCTCCTGGCCCCCTTCATCGCGATCCTTCCCTGGGATGTCCTTGCCGCAAAAGTTCTTTCCCTGGTGTCGGGAACGCTGTTGCTTCTCTTTACGTACCGTTGGATGGAGAAGCGTGTGGGAATGGGGGGCGCCCGCATCGGGGTCCTCATCCTGGTGCTTCACCCGCTGGTCCTTCTCTTCTCGACTCATATTCTATCGGATGTTCCCTTCGCGGTGGTGACGCTCCTGTGCCTGGTAGCGGTGGGGAACGGGGGGGTGCAAGGTCTCTCCTTCCAAACACTCATCCTCGCACTCCTCGTCACGGCGGCGATCTTCTTGCGAGAAGTGGGCCTTGCGGTGATGGTGAGCATTGTTATCTTCCTTGTCTGGCGTAAGGACTACCGCGCGGCTGCCACGGTTTTCCTGATCCCGCTGGCGTTCTACGCAGCCTGGTTTTTCCGGAACGAAATTCTCGTCGCCGGTTTTGAGCAGCCGGCGATGCAGAATTCCAAACTGTTCTTCTCCCCCATGTATACCCCCCGTAGTGCGGGGATGCTCGCCGAATTTGCAGCCCGCGTTCAGAACAACGGAGCGTTCTACGGCGAAAGCATGGGTCAACTGATTCTGTTCCCCGTTCAATTAAAGGGAGCATTTCCGGTTGTGTCGAACGACGACCCATTGATGTCCTTCGTGATCAGCGGGTTGAGAGTTTTGCAGATCCCGTTGGGTCTCTTGCAGATCGGCCTCGTCGTTTGGGGGGCCTTCCTGCGCCGGAACGAAGATCGACTGATTCCGTTGTTCCTCCTCTTCCTTGTGTGTTACTCCGGCCTGCTCCTGCTGTATCCGATCATCGACAATCGGTTCCTGTTTCCGCTCCTCCCGATGTTCCTCGGTTATGCCCTGGTAGGCTTGATCGACCTGCGGGATCGCTTCGTTTTGCGGGGGGGAGGGAAGCACTTATCGCTCTGGATCGCCCTCCTTCTGCTGCTTGCCCTCCTTCCCAACACCGTATGGATGGCAAATCTTGTAGCAAATAACGTTCCACACAACAATACCTCACGGGAGGAATTCGAGATAGGTGCGGTTTCCGGCCTTACTCCGGAACTGTACAGGAGGCCGTTCCGGTATGTGGGGGAATGGATTGCGCAGCGCGCCGATTCGTCCACGGTGATCGCGACCCGCTGGAAGGAACTGACGTTCTGGGTCGACGGACAGAAGTTGATCGAGGTCGACCCGGTGATGTCCCACCTTGCCTTCGAATCGATCCTGAGAGACTATGAAGCGGGCTATCTTGTCGTGCTCTCAGCCCCTTCAGGTATCCGGGAACTGGAGTTTCAGATGCTGCAATCCAGGAGACTTCGTTTCGAGCCGGTCTATCGGGCGGGCGGATTGGAGGTTATCCAGGTCATCCGCAACAGCAGGAAGCGAGCGGCAGATCCCGTTCTTGCGGAAACCATTCTTCGCGGAAACGTGTCGCTGACGGATGAGGAGCTTGAAACGCGCAGGACGTTCCGTGAGGGGGCATTGCTCCTTGAGCGTGGGGAGTACCATGAAGCGCATTCCCGCTTCAAACATCTCTGGGACAAAAGTGGTGGCTCGGGGTACGCGGCGTTGTTTACCGGAATCACTCTCGCTTTTGCCGGTCAGAGGGATGGTGCGTTGGCGGTGTTCGAGGAATTCAAGGGGCGGTCCCAGGCGGGCGCTTTCCTGCAGCATGCCTGGTATCACCAGGAACTGCTGTCACTCCTCCGGCAAGCGGAGGCAAACCCGCTCGACGCTTCGAAGGCCCAAATGCTGAGGTCGGTCGCAGTCAACTACCTTGAGCTTGGTTTCCGATACGAGGCCCGGAAGGTCATCGACCAGGCCATCGAAGCCGATTCATCGTACTACCCGGCGTTTACCTTCGGCACGTACTGCGCGCTGGAGGATGGTGATACGACTGCCGCCCGTTCGTACGTGGAAGTTATGCGGAATCTCGATCCGAGGCGACCCCTGACCGTCTCCATGCAGGCCCTGTTTCCCCTGTTCGACTCGTTGAGGACCGCTTCTGATCCAAAGGCAAGCGTTCGACATCTGTTTGCACTTGGGGCGATTTTTGAGCGGATCGGTTTACGTGACTTTGCCGTCGATCAGTTTCTGGATGTTCTGGAGCAGGAACCGGAGAATGCCGCCGCCATGGTCGAGTTGGGAAAACTGTATGCAGCGAAACGGCGCTGGGCTCCGGCGGCAAAGATCTGGAACCGAGCAAAATTCCTTTCACCGGAAGCGGTGACGGTTCCTGATGAGATCGTGGAGAGAACAAATTGATGGGGGGAGGGGGGTCGGGCTCGACCTTTCTCTCGCTTGCCTTCCTTCACATGATGCATTATATTTCCCAACGTTGCTGAACTTGTCGAACGAAGTGAAGGCAAGTTCACTGCAACGTTGAGGATCCCGTTCGACGAAGTCGCAACGGGATTGGTGAGAGTGCAGGCCACGTTCTTTCTTCTTTATTTTTTTTGGGCCCTTAGCTCAGTTGGTTAGAGCAGCGGACTCATAATCCGCTGGTCGCAGGTTCGAGCCCTGCAGGGCCCACTGTTTCAGGTCCCGCCACACAACGGCGGGATTC
>JBBEBV010000182.1:0-4341 GCA_040882165.1 Bacteroidota bacterium | reverse complement strand
GTCAGGAATCACTCTCTTCTGAACCGCTCCATGTTCCCATGACGGCCTCTGCCTGGCGAAATCCGGCCGTCTCCCGGCTTTCGCCCTCCAGAGCCCTCCCTTCATTCAGGGCGTGTGAGAGAAGTCCGACCATGGGATGATCCGGAGGCAATGGGGTAAGGGCTGATTCGGGATTGACGATGGGGAAATCGAGTCCCGCCTCTGTTGCAATGGTGAGATATGCTTTCTCAAGTTGGTGGCGGATGTGCTTCGGTGTCCCCCACGCAAAATTGGAAAGCCCGACCGTAAGATGGACTCCCACCAGATCGGGATCTTTGCGGATCAGCCGCATCGCATCAAGCCCAATGTTCACCAATCCGTACGTGTCCGCCCCAACGGGAGCCAATCCCGGATCGATGATAATCTGATCATTCGTCCTCCCCGCCCTCGTGGCAAGAAGCTCGACAAAGTACCTTGCCGCTTCCCAGACATCGTTTGGCGACATGCATTGAGCGGTCCCACCTTCTGCAAACCTCTCGGACGCCATGACGACGACCATCGTGTCGTACGCCTTGACGAGTTCGATCATCTCATCCAGACGTTCACGGGAAGCTGCGATCGAGTCGATGATCGGCCTCCCCCCACGGGAACGGTCGTAATGCTGAAGGGCAACCCGATGATAATCCACTGCAGGATTGTCAATGCAGAGTGGCAAGGAGGAAGCTTCCTGGAGTGCCGGAATGACCTCAGGAAGAAAGTCCAGCATCTCTTTCGGCTTTACCTGGATTTGCTGAGTGCCGTCGATGTTCACATCGAGATAATCGACCCCCAGATCGGTCTGCACCCGCGCCAGGTTTTGATAACCCGCCAAGTCACGGTCCCGGAATGCTTTGCGGGCACGCCCGTAGGCGTTGTTGATAAGATCCCCGATCGTCGTAAGTTTCTTGTTTTCCATGGATTCTGCTCGTCGTTGATGCCAGCTTTATCGTTTTGGCTGTTGTGTCCGGGTATGATCCTGCCCCAGCCAGTTGTTTGCCCAGGAGGAAGTACCGCGCAGCCCCTGGTTCTGGAGAACGGGTACGTGGGCAAGAAGCTCTTCTTCCTTTCCTTCGCTCTTGAGCCGCTCATACGCCCGCAGCCAAATGCAATCCCCGTACCCATCTACCTCACAACGACCGTCTCTCGTCCCTCCGCATGGACCATTGCGCTGGTTCTTGGCACACTGCGACTCCGGGCAAAGGAACGCGATTTCGGGCAGAGAACAATCGCCACAATCCTGGCACTGGTACAGCACGCGTTTGCTTACGTGCTCCAGGGCCCGAAGAGGCGCGGGACCCTGCGCGGGATCCTTCGAACCTGCGCACGCGCCGGCGCCGAGTTTCGCAAGAGTCCGGCCAGGGGTGAAAGCGATGTCGTGGGTCCACGCAGAGAGACGGTAGGAAAATCCGGGAAGCGCGGGTTCCCCCTTTGGAGACCGCCTGGCGGGATCGGCCAAGCCGGTCACCGGGTCCTCTCCATACAGAAAAAACTCTCCCTCCCTCGAAAACCTCATCTCCCGTGCGAATCCTTTCCAATCATCGGGAGCGAAGGAGCGTTCGCTTTCCATGATTTTCTCAATGAAGGCTGCGTTGTGGAGTCCGCCCAGGTACACGCCACGATATCCCAGACCCCGAAAAATCGCGATCTGTTTTGCAGCAAATTCATGGAAGAACGCCTCGCCTCCGTCAGCCGATTGCCCGTGCCGCAGACAGAGGTCCAGAAGTTCTTTCGTCACCACAACGCCCGGGATTTTTCGTTCGTGGAACATCGCCGCCGTCCGGGGATTCAAAACAAAGACATTTCCGATCAGGGGCACCTGCTCCATTCCGTCGTGGCTCATCAGGAGCCGCAGCTCGTGCGCTTTGCGCGCATTGTACCCCACCTGGTTGATGATAAACGATGCTCCGCATTCGATCTTCTTGCGGAGTTTCATGATCTGCGGAAGGAGTTCCCCTTCCTTCTGCTTGTACGTATTGACAACGGCGCCGATACAAAATTGCGTCTTGACGTAGCGATCATCGAATCCCTTGTTCATCTTGTCGAGAAGGGAAATAAGTCCAATGGAATCGAGGTCGAAGACTGGCTTCGCAGTCCCGCCGTCCCCGCCGATCGGATAGTCGCCGGTCATGGCCAGGACGTTGTGAAAGCCATCACTGCTGAGCTGCCACGCCTCACTTTCAAGTCCGTTCCGGTTCAGGTCTTTGCAGGTCAGGTGAATCACAACTTCCTTACCGGCATAGAGGATGGGTTTCGCGAGCGCTTGCGGAGCCATCTGTGGATTGCCGCCAGCGTTATCGGTGATGGAAACCCAATCAACACCCGGGAGCTCAACAAGCTGGTTCGCGAAGGTGCGGGATTTTTGCGCCCTTCCCCCTGCCATGGAGCCCCGGACGGAAACCAATTCGACCCCAACGAGGAACCTGGAGGATCGATGGAGCTGTTCTGAGAGTGCTTGCATGGTTCGATCACTTGTGCGACAAAAAGATTTTCACCATTCTGCTGTGGCGCCGGGGGAGTGTCCCCGGTTGAACTGATCAACAACTTCTCTTATGGCCCTGGTGTGGTCGGCGGTGCTGCCGCAACAGGAGCCGACAATGTTGGCGCCGGCGGCGAGGAGTTCCGGGACGGCGGCAACCATCTCGACCGGGGATTGTTTGTACACCGCTCTTCCCCCTTCAAGCACCGGGAGCCCCGCGTTGGGTTGCGCCATCGTAAGGAGTCCGCAGTGCCCCCGATACGATTGAATGACCTTTGTGGCCCCTGCCATATCGATTCCGGCTCCACAATTCAGGGCCACTATATGAGCCCCCCTTTCTTCAATAAACTCCGCCGCTCGTGCAGGAAGAACGCCCATCATGGTAACGAAGAAAGTCCCGTCAGCAGACAGGTCATATGCCATCGAAGCGATAATGCAAGGCGCCCCGGCGGCTTTTGCCGCGTCGATCGCGAGACCCAGCTCTTCCAGGGAGGTCTGCGTCTCGATGATAATGGCGTCTACGCCGGCCTCCGTGAGAGCCAGGGACTGTGCTTCGTATGCCGCTCTCGCGTCTGCAACAGGGAAATCGCCGTACGGCTCCAGAATCGCCCCAAGTGGGCCTACTCCGCCCAGAACGTACCCTTCCCTGCTCCCAAAGGCGTCCCGGGCGATCCGGACCCCGGCTTGATTGATCGCACGCATCTCGTTCCCGTGTCCGTGCCGATCCAGCATGGTCCGGCTGCCACCGAAGGTGTTGGTGATGAGACAATCTGCCCCCGCCTCGACATAGCGCCGCTGGATGGCGAGTACGCGTTCCGGCTGATCGATATTCCAGTACTCGCCGCAGCCGCCCGGCTCGAGGCCGGCAAGCATGAGCTGGGTCCCCATGGCCCCATCGGATACCAGCCGCCGCTCACGGGCAACATGAAGCAGAGGTCTTTTCGCGAAAGCTTCCAGGGCTTGGGTCACAGAAACCGTTCTTCCAGTTCTTTCACAAGTGCCTGAGCCACTTTTCCGGCGGTCCCCTCCCGCTCCCGCTCTTCACTCCATGCCCATTGGCCCAGGTATTCGTCGGTCCCGGTCAGCCCCTCTGACTGGGCAGCCTGATCGATCCTGGCGATGAAGCGCGGGCCCAGATCCAGGTTCACCTCTTCAAAGTCATCCCATACTTTGACCTGGGAGGGGATATCCCGCCACAAGAGGATTTGATATGTTGCCATTCGATTAGGGGCCTCTCAAGTGCTCGGTTATTTTTTTTCGACGAGCTGGAGGAAGAGATCGACCGCGTTGGAGGCATCAGCCCCGTAACCATCGGCACCGATCTCATCCGCAAACATCTGACTGATCGGTGCGCCACCGATCGCCATCTTGATGTTGCCCAACCCTTTCTCTTCGAACCCATCGATCACAACCTTCATATACGTCATCGTCGTCGTGAGGAGAGCGCTCATCCCGATAATATCCGGTTTGAACTTTTCCGCCGCGGCCAGAAATTTGTCAATGGATTGATCCACACCGATATCATGGATCTCGAACCCGGCCCCCTCGGCCATCATGCAAACGAGATTCTTCCCGATGTCATGGAGATCCCCCCGGACGGTTCCCATAACGACCACACCCGCAGACTTCACGACCGAGTCCTTCGCGCTTAACAAGGGCTTGAGGACGGCCATCCCGGCTTTCATCGCCCGGGCGGCGATGAGAACCTCGGGTACGTAGAGAATGTTATGCTTGAAGTCCTGCCCGACAACGCTCATCCCGGCGATCAATCCCTCGGTCAGGACCTCCTGCACGCTTCTCCCCTCGGCCAGGGCGTCCTTCGTCATTTGTTCGACTTCCTTTGCTTT
>JBBEBV010000181.1:27094-28269 GCA_040882165.1 Bacteroidota bacterium | reverse complement strand
GGGCACGCCGTGACCGCATTCGTCCGCAATCCCGCCCGCTTCACGATGACCCACGAACGTCTTGCGGTGGTTCAGGGGAACGTGCTGGAGTACGACTCCGTCGACCAAGCCGTCCGGGAGAAGGATGCCGTTCTCTCCGCACTTGGCCACAAACAGTGGTTCATCCCGACGAAGATTCTTTCCGAAGGAACCAGGAATATCGTCGCCGCCATGGAAAAGCATGGCATTAAGCGATTTGTCTGTGAGACTTCGCTCGGGGTTGGCGATAGCAGGGGAAGGCTTGGACTGTACTACACGCTATTCGTCATCCCATGGATCACCTGGTTTTATTTCAGAGACAAGGAGAGGCAGGAGCGGATTATCCGGGAGAGCTCACTCGACTGGGTGATCGTTCGTCCGGGACAATTGACCAACGGGGAAAAGCGAGGCGTCTACCGGCACGGCAGCAAGATTGGAAGCTACGTCACGACCGTGAGAATTTCGCGCGCCGATGCGGCGGAGTTCATGCTGAAGCAGGTGAGCGATGATTCCTGCCTGCGGCAGACGGTGGGTGTGGCATACTAACCTCTCCTTATTTTGATCGAGGAACAGCCATGGCTGAACTGAAGACCAAAAAGACGGCGCTCAGCGTCGATTCCTTCATCAGGAAGGTACCGGATGGTACAAAACGGAAGGACTCCGAAACGATCATTGCCATGATGAAGCGCATCACGAAGAGCAAGCCGAGTATGTGGGGACCCTCGATCATCGGTTTCGGCACGTACAAGTATCGATATCCCGATGGGAGAGAAATGGATTGGCCCATAACCGGGTTCTCCCCCAGGAAGCAAAACCTGGTGCTCTATATCATGTCGGGCTTACATCGCCATGAAAAGCTTCTCCGTCGGCTCGGCAAACACTCGACCGGCAAGTCGTGTCTCTATGTCAAGCGGCTTTCGGATGTCGACCTTGCTGTGCTGGAGGAACTCATCGAGGCGGGGGTGAAACGGGTTTTGAAGAAGTAACACGGGGGGCAAGACCTCCAGGTGACGCAACAAACTCTCACCTCCGACTCTGCCAATCCAGCGAGCCCATTCAAAGCCATTGTTTTACATGGTTCCTCGCCGACACGCTGGACGGAGCCGCGGCGGTTGGCAACTACCTGATCGCCATCGGAGGTGATCCGATCCGGGTCT
>JBBEBV010000181.1:4945-26994 GCA_040882165.1 Bacteroidota bacterium | reverse complement strand
GCCGCGGCGGTTGGCAACTACCTGATCGCCATCGGAGGTGATCCGATCCGGGTCTTCCACTCCACCACCGCAGCATGAAGGATGACGAGGGGGGAAAAGGGATTCCCATGTCATTTTTGAGAATATTCCCATAAACGAAATATACCCCTGTTTTCTTTCTGTCAAATACGGTATATTAAAACTCATACTACCAACACCTCACAACGGAGAACAGCTGATTCCGTGAGCGCTACGTATCATCATTTCCATATCCCTGTTATGGGGACGGGGCATTCTATTGATACGCCCATCCGTGTCGCCCATTTCGGCATTTCCTCTGTCATCTCCATCGTCGATGATTTGTTGCTGGAGCGGATCCGTGAGCATTACAGCAAGAAGCACGGTTTGCCGTTCGAACGAATCCAGCGGTATGCCGAGGACGGCCGCGCGCGCCGAGTCACCGCGTATCTGAACATGGTGAAGGAGATCGTTCACCGGAACATGGACTCTGTGAAGCAGCTTCCGTTCTTCCAGCCGAACGACAAGGCGAAGTACTTCGAGATGCTGCCGGATGACTCCCCGCTGAAGAAGGAATACCTCGCATTACACGAGATGCAGGCGGGACGCGAACGGGACGAGAAAGAGAAGAAACTGACAGAGCTTATGCGCCCCGGCTCCATCGACGTCAACATCATGGTGAAGCTCGACAAGATCAATTTCACCAAGTCGGGCGTTCTGCTCAGCGACGAATTTTCGGATGCGAAGGCCGCTCTGCGCGGCTACGCTAACAGCTTGCTCGAATCGTGTATCGTCTTTTCCGCCGGGATTAACCAGAGCCTTTTCTCGTACATGGCGAAGTTCAGCGACTTCTACCGGAACGAGATGGGGGAGATCAAAAAGAAAATCATCCTGAAGGTCAGCGACTTCCGGTCCGCGCTCATCCAGGGGAAACTGATGGCGCGCAAAGGAATGGAAGTGCATGAGTTCCGTATCGAGTCCGGGTTGAATTGTGGCGGACATGCGTTCGCATCGGATGGCCATTTGCTTCCCGCGCTTCTCAAGGAGTTCAGAGAAAAACGTGAACAGCTCCACGAGGAATTCCAACCGATGGTGCTCCGGTTCTACGCTTCGATGGGATGGACCTATCCCCAGCAGGCCATGAACGATCGGCCGCTGGTTACCGTGCAGGGGGGGATCGGGAATCACGGGGAAGCGAGGCGGATGCGCGAGCAATTCGGCATGGATCGCACAGGTTGGGCAAGTCCCTTCCTGCTCGTCCCCGAGGCGACCTGTGTCGACGACGCGACGCGCGAGCTCCTGCGACAAGCAAAAGAGGATGACCTGTACTTGAGTGACAATTCCCCGCTCGGCGTTCCGTTCAATAACGTGCGTGGAACCGGTTCCCAGGTCTGGACGAAAATGCGTCAGGGGACCGATACACCCGGCTCGCCATGTCCAAAAGGATTCCTCGTCTCCAACACCGAGTTCACGCAGAAACCGATCTGTCTCGCCGCAACAGAGTACCAAACGACCAAGTACGCCCAGATCGCCGCAATGGAAATTTCCGAAGAGGAGAAAACCGCACTGCGCGCGAAGATCGAGATCAAGGAATGTCTGTGCGAACACCTGGGGAACGGGGCCCTCATTTCGCTCGGCGTCGTGCCGCAAAGTAAGTCGCCCCAATCCATCTGTCCCGGGCCGAACATCGCGTGGTTCGACAGGCTCTACACGTTGCGGGAAATGGTGGATCATATCTACGGTCGGCGCGAATCGTTGGTGCCACCGGAGCGCCCCCATATGTTCGCCAAAGAAATCGTGATGTACGTTGATTATCTGGAACGACTCATTTCCAGGAGCGGCCGTACGCCAAAGGAACTCGCCTACTTGCGGGAGTTTCGGGATAACATCGAATTTGGAATGGCGTATTGCCTGGAACTCGCTGCCGGCGAGGCGTATGAAGATGAAAACCTTGCCTCGATCCCCCCATGCGTCGAAAAACAGCGCGAACGCCTCCGACAAATGTCCCTGCTCATTGAAGAAGCGGTCCAGGAGCAGGTCGAGGCCTGAAGCCTCTCCATCGTTACTTCCTTTCTCACCCTCTTGTGCTGCTCCGTGCCGGTCTCTCGCGTGGTTTCTTTCTTGCATTCCCGACCTCAACCAAGAACTCCAAACCTGCAAGGATTCACTATGAAGTTTGCACAATGGGCCTTCCGCATCGCCGGCATCTACGGCCTTTTGGTCATCACACCAATGATCTTCCTGGAGGAACGAATCGGTCTCGATTTTCCCCCACCCATCAACCATCCTGAATATTACTACGGGTTTGTCCTTGTGACGATAGCCTGGCAGTTTCTTTTCCTGGTCCTTTCGAGGGACCCGGTCCGGTACCGGCTGATGATGCTCCCGGCCATTGTCGAAAAGCTTCCCTTTGCACTGACGATCATTTGGCTCTACCTCCAGGGTCGCGTCCACGCGATGATGCTCGGAGGCGGGGTGATCGACCTCCTGTTGGGGATCCTGTTCATCGTGTCTTTTGTAAAGACAAAAGAAGAGCCGCAGCAACATCGATATGGGGAGAATGAGGGAAGTACGCACCGGGCACACCCATCAAAGACCATGTGATGCGAAGTGTCGTTCATCGAAAGAAGGGGCAACGCCATGAAACTCATCGTCCGGTCGTTCTTTGAAGGTCTGCTCATCCTCGTCCCGATCCTGACGTCGGTTTATATCGTGTACGTCGTTTTCATCAGCGTCGACGGCTTGTTGGGACTTTCGATCCCGGGTGTCGGGTTCGTTCTCACCATGGTCCTGATCACGGTCATCGGGTTCTTCGCCTCCCATTTCTTTACGCGCACACTCTTCCAATATCTCGAGAAGCAGTTTGTAAAACTTCCGCTCGTGAAGATCCTCTACACCTCGGTGAAGGATCTGCTCGGGGCGTTTGTGGGGAATAAGAAAAGCTTCGACAAGCCCGTGCTTGTGAAACTGAGCAAGGATGGGAGTGTGAAGACCCTGGGCTTCATCACACGTGAGAGCCTGGAGGTGTTTGGAATCAAGGGCCACGTTGCCGTGTATCTCCCGCAGTCGTACAATTTTGCAGGGAACCTGCTGGTTGTCCCGAAAGCGATGGTGACCCCGTTGACCGCGGAAAGTTCGGATGTGATGGCATTTCTTGTTTCCGGCGGTGTGAGCGGGGGAAAATAATCCATGAAGTAGCAGCTGAAGGAGGTACCATGAAGGCCAATCCACGGATTGTTTTGTTGCTCCTCGCAGGAGCCTGCCTCGCCGCGGCAACAGTCATGCTCGTTCCCGGCGATGAGCTCCTGGGGCGTGTCGCACCCCGTCAGGAATCTCCGTCCGCCGGCCTGGGCAAGTCGGTGTACGATGCTTCTTGTGCTTCGTGCCATGGGCTCGATGGGGCGGGGAAAGGGGTTGCATCGGGGTGGCTTCACCCGAGACCTCGTGACCTAACCGCCGGCAAGTTCAAGTTTCGTTCGACGGAATCCGGCAGTATCCCCACCGATGATGATCTCATGAAATCGATTCGTGAGGGATTGCACGGCACTTCCATGCCTGCATTGAAGAGTTTCATCGGAGGCGATACGTTGAAGGCACTCGTGGAGTACGTCAAATCGTTCTCGACACGCTTTGCCACGGAAACGCCGAAGGCGGTTCCGGTGAGATTGATGGTCCCGATCTCCCAGACGACGATTGCCGCAGGGAAGCGTGCGTATGGTCGCTTACAGTGCGGACTGTGTCATGGATCCGATGGAAGAGGGACGGAAGCCACCGCGACGACGTTCACGGATGAATGGGGGTACGACGTGGTTGCGACGGATTTGACGGAACCATGGACCTTCCGGGGCGGGTCCACCATCCGGGATATTTATCTCCGGTTCAGAACAGGCATTGACGGAACCCCGATGCCGTCGTTCAACGGAACGGCCCCGGATGTCGATCTGTGGAATCTGGCTCAGTACGTTGCTTCGATGGCCCGTAAACCGGTTTGGAACATGAATGAGCGGGAGGTCCAGGAATTCTACGGGGAACTTGAGGCGCGTGCCGTTGAAGATCCCGTCAGTCGGGGAAAGTACCTGGTGTCGACGTTTGGGTGCAACGATTGTCATTCCCCGGTCAGGGATGGGGGGGCGATGATCGAGGAATACTCCCTGGCAGGAGGCCAGCGTTGGGAACTCCCGCCGTTTGGGACCACCTACTCTCCCAACCTCACATCGGATAAGGAAACAGGGCTTGCAGACAAAACGGATCAACAGATCGTTGATGCCCTGACAAAAGGAATTCGGACGGATGGTACGAGAATGTTGCCGTTCCCGATGCCCTGGCCCTCTTTTGCAGGACTGAAGGAGAGCGACGTGAACGCAATCGTGGCCTATCTGAGAACGATCCCGCCGGTGTACAATAAAGTTCCGACTTTCGAACGGCCGAACATCTTCTCGTATCTTTGGGGCAAGTTCCGCATGCTCATCCTCAAGGAGGAAATGCCTGCATTGATCCACTACGGCAATGTGGGGGCGGGAAAGCCGACCTCCATGAACCACGCAGGCGAAGCAACCGGAAAGGAGAGTGCGCGATGAACAAGATCCTGAAACGGATTCTGATCGGATTGGGGACGTTGGTCATCGGTGCATTCCTCGCGTTTCTCTATTTCATTCCGCCGTTTACGCTTGTTCCACAGGAGGAGTTTATCCGGCCGACGCTGGAGGCCGGTCCTTCGCTGGACCACATCACCGATCCGGCAAAACGGGCAATCGCGGAGAGAGGGAAGTATATCGTGACGACTCTCGGTTGTTCCGATTGTCACACTCCGCATGGGGAACAGGGTCCCGACCTGACCCGCTATATGTCGGGGGGTATTTTGTTGGCGGCGACGGGGGAAGGGACTTTTATCTCCCGCAACCTGACTCCCGACGAGGAGACGGGTATCGGAAAGAGAACGGATGAAGAGGTGAAACGAGTTCTCAGGAGCGGAGTCTTTCATACCGGCCGGAAAGTCAATCATCGCGCGATGCCGTGGGGAAGTTTTTCGAATATGAGCGATGAAGATCTCTATGCGATCATCCTGTACCTCCGGCAATTGAACCCGGTACGCCATCAAATCCCCGACCCCTCACCCGAGGTCACGGTTCAGACAATGGAGAAGGTCGAGGTCTTCCTTCCGGGGGATTTCGGCAAACAGTAAGTGATGCACACCTTTACCGGAAAGGGATGGCGATGGCCGTCCCTTTCGTGCCTATGGTGTACCGTGGTGTCTCAGGTCCGTTTACGTATAAGGGTTCCTATTTCCTCTACCCGACGGGGGGAGGCACCTTGATTACCTGGACGCTTGAGGGGGATACACAGGGTTTCTTCGGAATGGCGGAGCCGGTTCTCTCGAAAATGGCTGAGATGAAACTGGAAGCGGATCTTGAAAAGATCAAAGCGGTGCTGGAGTCCGATGGGGTAGCGTCTCTGGAATATTATGGTCCTTGAACGGGAGGGGTGATCGCGGACCTCAGGACGACCACGCGGACCATGGTTTTCGGGGATGGTGGGATAGAAAACCCCCTGATACTGTTGGCCTTTCTTCACAAGAGACACCACTTGTCCCCCGGCAGAAAAAAAAGACTTGACAAATGACGACCAGAATGTTATCTTGGAAACCAGAAAAACGATATTAGTTTCCATATAAATAGCATTCAACTTGTCCATCATTATATGATGGATCTTTTTTACAGGTATGGAAACCTATAATACCATAATAGTTTCCAACTGATAAGAAAAGGTAAAAAAATGCCTGGAGAGTTTGAAACGCGGGAGAGAATCACGGAGCATGCCCGGGAGAGATTTCTGCAACATGGGTTCAGCAAAGTGACCGTGGATGAACTTTCGTCAGACCTGGGGATGAGCAAGAAGACGTTTTACAAGTTCTTCCCGAGCAAAGAGGAACTGCTCCGCACCATCGTCTATTCCCTGATGAAGGGGATGGAGCGCGAGATGGAGCGAATCGAGAATTCGGATAAACCGTTTGTCGAGCGGATTGCGGATGTGATGGTGTTGCTCGGGAAGAATGTGGGGCGCATCAGTCGTGCCTTCCAGCTCGATATCCAGCGTTTTGCTCCGGCACTCTGGAAAGAGGTCGAAGCCTTCCGGCGTGATCGGATCATTGCAAGGATGGGGAGAATGATCCTGAAAGCCCGCGAGGAGGGAATTTTCCGGAAGGAGATCAACGAAGTCATCCTCGTCCACATGCTCCTCCATTCCATCCAGGGGATCGTCAATCCCGAATTCCTCACCCAGCAATCCTTCTCGCTGAACGAGGCGTTCCGCACGATCTTCAAAACGCTCTTTGAAGGCGCGTTAACCGACGAAGCGCGGGAACATTTCCATACGTTCGATCAACCACTCACAACAACGTCATAGGTCCATCCATGAAATCGATACACACTCTCCTGCTTCTCGCGGTTCTCCTTGCAGCCTTTACAGGATGCGGAGACGGTACGAATGATCGCCTGGAAGCGAGCGGAACCCTGGAGGCGATCGAGGTGCGGGTGAGCGCGAAGGTCCCTGGACAAATCCAGCGGATCGCTGTCCGTGAAGGGAGCGAAGTGCAGGTGGGGGACACGCTCCTTGTGCTCGATCGGGAGACCCTTGCCCTTCAGTGGAAACAGGCGCGGGCGGGAGTCGATCTTGCCCAGGCGCAATACCAACTCCTGCTGAACGGCGCGCGCCCCGAGGATCTGCAACTTGCCGGGGAGGCCTTGAAGCAGGCGGAGTCTTCGTTTAAGAGCGCAGGGGACGACTATGCCCGGATGAAGGAGCTGTTCGAGTCGCAATCCGTTTCCCGAAAGCAGTACGATGATGCGGAGTCCCGTTTCACCATTGCCCAGGCCCAGTTGAACTCCGCAAAACAGAATGTGCAGAAAATGCAGAGGTTTGCCCGTCCGGAAGATCTTGCCGCTGCGCGGGCCCGGCTGGAACAGGCGCAGGCGACCGCGGGCATCCTTCACAAGCACCTGAACGATGCGACCATCCTTGCTCCCGTCGGGGGCACGGTCACGCACAAACCCGTTGAGGAAGGAGAGCTGGTTGGAGCCGGTGCAACCGTGGCGACGATCGCCCGTCTTGAGACGATGAACCTGGTGATCTATGTCAGCGAGGTGAACCTTGGAAGGGTGATGCTGGGAGGGGACGTGGAGATCGTGATCGATGCGCACTCCGATCGGACCTTTCCGGGCAAGGTGGTGTACATCTCTCCCATCGCGGAGTTCACACCGAAAAACGTTCAGACCAAGGAGGACCGGACGAAGCTTGTCTTTGGTGTGAAGATTGAAGTGGAAAACACGGAGCGGATCCTCAAGTCCGGGATGCCCGCTGATGCCTTCATCCGTTGAGGGGCCGTCCATGAACATTGTCGAACTTCATGAAGTCACAAAATCGTTCGGGGCTGTCAGGGCTGTTCGCTCCCTTTCGCTGACCATCGGGAAAGGAGAGATGGTAGCGCTGGTCGGACCGGATGGCGCAGGCAAAACCACCACGATCCGAATGCTTTGCGGCATCACCAAACCCGATGCCGGATCGTTGAAGGTTCTTGGGTTCGATCTCCGGACGCAGACTGCGGAGGTGAAACGCCGGATCGGGTATCTCTCCCAAAAGTTCAGCTTGTACGGTGACCTGACGGTGGATGAAAACATCGAGTTTTTTGCGGAAATACACGGGGTGAGGGGCTATCGGAGTCGACGGGATGAATTGCTCGAGTTTACCCGGCTTACCCCTTTCCGGTCCCGACTCGCGGAAAAACTTTCGGGCGGAATGAAGCAAAAGCTTGCCCTTGCCTGCACGCTGATCCATACCCCCGAGGTGATTTTTCTCGACGAACCGACAACGGGAGTCGACCCTGTCTCCCGCCGCGATTTCTGGAAGATCCTGGCAAGTCTCCTCAAAGAGGGAATTACGATCGTCATGACCACCCCTTACCTCGACGAGGCGGAACGATGTCACCGTGTTGCCTTGATGAACGAAGGGGCGATCATGGTGGCGGATACTCCGGGGAATCTCAAGCGCCTGATGCATGGGACCTTGGTGGAGATTGTCCCCTCGGAACTTCGCCGCTCTGTTGCCTTACTCAGGGAGTTTTCCCTGACGAGGGAAGTACAGGCGTTCGGCGACCGCTTGAATGTCATCGTGGACGACCAGAAAGCCGACATGAAAAAGGTCCTTCGCCATCTCGCGAACTCGGGGATTCAGGTGGAGGATTGGAGGGTTGTGACCCCCTCTCTCGAAAACGTTTTTATCTCCCTTTTGACCGAATATCCAGCAGCGGAAAGCGAGAGTGTAAGACCATGATGAAAATGAGCCACACAAGCCTGTCGGCGATTATACTCGGCATGCTCACGCTCGGGCGGATGGAGGCCCAGGAACGAAGGTTGACCATCGAGGAATGCCTTGCGCTCGGGATCGAACGGAGCAGGACCCTCCACGCATCGGTCATGAAAGCCGAGTATGCAGACGCCAAGGCGGCCGAAGTTGCCGCGGCACTTTATCCCTCCCTGCGCCTGCTGGCAGGCTATGCCAGGTTGAGCGATGTGCCGGAGTTTCGGATTCCCATCCCGGGAAACTCTATCACGTTTCCGGTGATTCTCGACACCTACAGCAGTCGTCTTTCCCTGCAGCAACCTCTCTTCGCGGGGGGACGCCTGCGTGGGGCCGCGAACCAGGCTGCCTACCACGCAGATGCCGCACGGTACGACGTGTCAAAGGACAAGGCCGAGCTCTTGTTGGCAATGAAAACAGCGTATTGGAATCTGTACCGTGCCCTGGCGTTCAAGCTGGTGTCGGAGGAAAACGTCGCGGTCCTGACCGCACACGCCACCGATGCAGAGAACCTGCTGAAACAGGGCATGCTCACCAACAATGATCTCCTCAAAGTAAAAGTCCAGCTCTCGAACGCCATGCTGATGCAAAGCGACGCCGGGAATCGTGTTCAGCTCGCGATGATCTCATTGAATTCCCTTATCGGACTCCCTCTCGGCACAACCATCGTGCCCGCTTCGTCCCTCACGATGACCACGAAGGAGTTTCCGGAGATCGACTCGCTCCTCTCTGCGGCCCTCGACGAACGGCCCGAGGTCCTGGGCATGGAGATGCGGGTTCGCGCGGCAGAAGCGGGAGTGACTTCAGCCCGCGCCGGCTGGTTCCCGCAAGTGTCGCTGACCGGCAATTATTATTACTCGAGGCCGAACCAGCGGATCTTTCCTGCTCTTGATGAATTCAGGGAGACCTGGGATGTCGGGATTTCGCTCCAGTTCGAGCTCTGGAATAACCTGACAACGATGCATCAAACCGGGGCGGCACGCGCTCAGCAAGCACAGACAGAAGACGCCCTGGAGACCCTGAAGGACGGCATCACGCTGGAGGTCACGCAGGGAGCGCTGAACGTGCGGCAAGCCCAGCAGCGGATCCGGTTGGCGGAACTTGGCGTGGAACAGGCGGCGGAAAGTTACCGCATGACGGCCGACAAATTCAAGTCCGGTCTTTCCACGAATTCGGACCTGCTGGATGCGGAGATCGCCCTCATCCAGTCGAAGCTCCAGATGACCGATGCACTTGTGGAGTACGAGCTGGCACAGGCCCGGTTGGAAAAAGCCGTGGGGGATACGAAGTGAAATTAGCGGACCAAGGTCCCGGCAGGAGCAACCATGCCATCGAGGTCGAACGGTTGACTAAGCGGTTCGGCGATTTTACCGCCGTCGATCACATCGATTTTGCGGTGAAGGAGGGGGAGATTTTCGGATTCCTGGGAGCAAACGGGGCCGGAAAATCGACCACCATCCGCATGTTGTGTGCCCTTCTTCAGCCGACGGAGGGGACTGCCCGTGTCGGGGGGCATGACATCAGCGCTGCACCGGAAAAGGTGAAGGAAACTATTGGTTATATGTCCCAGCGTTTCTCCCTCTATGAAGACCTGACGGTGGAGGAGAACATTCATTTCTTCGGGAAAGTGTATGGGTTGACGGACGTCGCCCTCCGGGAGAGGAAAGCCTGGGCCTTGACGATGGCGAACTTGCATGGACGTGAGACGAGTATCACCGGGACCCTTCCCGGAGGCTGGAAGCAACGGCTTGCCCTCGGGTGTGCCGTTCTGCACCGGCCCCGCATCGTCTTCCTGGACGAGCCAACCAGCGGTGTCGACCCGTTGATGCGTCGTACGTTTTGGGAGTTGATCAACGAACTCAGCAGTGAAGGCGTTACCGTCCTTGTGACGACACACTTCCTGGAAGAGGCGGAGTACTGCAACGATCTGATCCTGATCAATGCAGGACGCATTATCGCGAAGGGCAGTCCGAAGGAATTGAAGCGTGACCATATCAAGACCCCGATCCTCGAGGTTCAGTGTTCGAACGTGATCGAGGCGATGGAGTGGATCGAACGGGAACCGTGGGCGGTGGAGACTTCGGTCTTCGGCACCAATCTCCACGTGAGCGTGTCCGATGAGAAAGCCGCCCGTTCGGGGATCCGGAGGATTCTGAAGGCGAAAGGAATGACATTGAGTTCCCTCGATCGCATTACTCCTTCCCTGGAGGATGTTTTTCTGTACCTGCTCGACCGCGAGTCACAACGGGAGGGTACACCCGCATGATTCGCCGACTGTGGTCTATCATCAAGAAAGAATTCCGCCAGATCCGGCGTGACAAGAGGGTCCTGTCGATCCTCACACTTGTCCCCGCCTTCCTCCTGTTCCTGAACGGGTATGCACTGAACTTTGACGTGACCCATATCCGCCTGGCGGTCGTTGATCTGGAGAAGAGCGTGCGCAGCCGGGAATTTCTCAATGCCTTCGTCACCTCAGGGTATTTCGACGTTGTCGACGTCCTGCCGAGCGCGGAGGAGGCAACGACATTGCTCGACGATGCCGAAATTCGTGCGGCCCTGGTCATTCCCGGCGATTTTTCCGCCAACCTCCTTTCCGGCCGAACGGTCGATGTGCAGGTCCTGGTGGATGGCGTGGACGCGAACGCAGCCACGACGGTGATAGGATATGTGCAGGCGGTGACCCTTCAATACTCCCGCGGGATTTTGCTTTCGGCACTCTCGAAAATAGGCCGGCAAAACTACATTCCCATCAACTACGAGGCGCGCATTTGGTATAATCCGGAGCTGAAGAGTGTCAAGTTTCTCGTTCCCGGCCTGATCGGATTTATTCTCACCATCACCTGCGTCATCGCGACCGCCCTGTCGATCGTGCGGGAGAAAGAACGGAATACGATCGAGCAGATTGTCGTCTCACCGGTCCATGCCATGGAGTTCATCATCGGCAAGCTCGTTCCGTATGCCGTGATTGCCTTGATTGCCGCGGCCATCGTGATCTTCGCGGCCTACCTTCTCTTCGGTGTGGAGGTCAAGGGGAGTTTTCTGAATCTCTTCGCCGCCACGTTGCTGTTTGTGATCGCAGCGCTCGGCATCGGACTCTTTATCTCGACAATCTCAGAGAGTCAGCAGGTTGCTTTCCAGGTGGCCTCTCTTGCTTCCATGCTCCCCACGCTGATTCTGTCCGGATTCATTTTCCCCATCCGAAGCATGCCGTTGTTTTTGCAGATCTTCTCGAACATTACACCGGCGAAGTACTACCTTGTCATCCTGCGGGGAATTATCCTGAAGGGGGTTGGTCTTGCCGCGTACTGGGAACAGATGGTGTACCTGGCTCTCTTCTCCCTGGTTGTCCTGGGGATCAGTATCCTTCGGTTCAGAAAGACGATCGGATAACCATGAGCCTGCAACGCATTACCGCTCTCCTGGTAAAAGAATTCGGCCAACTGGTCAAAGACAAACGCATGCTTCCCATTGTGTTCGTCGCTCCGGTGCTGCAGCTCATCTTTCTCGGCTACGCGGCATCGCTCGATGTCAAGAATATCTCGATGGTAGTCTGTGACCTTGACAAATCTCGGATCAGCCGGGAATTCATCTCCACGTTCACGAATGCGGGGTACTTCAGTGTAGAATTTGCGACGGAGGATTCCCGCGCCGTTCAGGGATTCCTCGACCAGGGAAAGGTCACGATGGCCCTGGTCATTCCGTCCAATTTTGGCGACCAGATCTTGCGGCGGGAAACGGCAACCATCCAGATATTACTGGACGGGAGCGAGGGGAACACTGCGGCCATTACCATGGGGTATGTGAACCAGATCATTGGGCGGTACTCGACGAAAATCCTCGCAGAGGTTATTGGCGCCGGACGAGTAGGGGGAGTGAATGCCGAAATACGGGCATGGTACAATCCGGCACTGACCAGCAGGAACTTTATGGTCCCAGGTGTCCTGGTGATGATCCTTTTGATCACCACCACCGCGCTGACAGCCATGGCGATCGTGAAGGAGAAGGAGATTGGGACTCTGGAACAGGTAATGGTTACACCCATTCGCTCATCCGAGCTGATTCTCGGAAAGCTTGTTCCCTTCATCCTCATCGCCGTGGTCAATGTCAATATTGTCACGGCCGTCATGGTGTTTGGATTCGGTATTCCGATCAAGGGGAGTGTCCTCCTCCTGTTCGGCCTTGCAGGGTTGTTTCTGCTGACGACGCTCGGACTCGGTCTGTTTGTCTCCACCGTCTCACGCACACAGCAACAGGCGATGATGACGGCCATGTTTTTCGTGATCCTGCCCATGATGTATATCTCGGGATTCGTGTTCCCCATCGAGAATATGCCCAAGCCCCTCCAGGTCCTCTCTGTTTTCATCCCGATGACCCATTTCCTCGTGATCGTTCGCTCGATCATCCTCAAAGGGGTCGGATTCGCCTCGCTCTGGCCCCAAGCGTTGATCCTGCTGGTGATGGGGATTGGCATCCTCGTAGCGAGCGTTTTACGATTCCGGAAGAAGCTGGATTAATTTGATTTTCAGGCAAAATTCGAGTAAAATCCCTCCGCACTTCACTCGCCGCCCGGCTTTTGTTGGGGAAAAACAAGCCGCCGCTCTGCTCAGAAACCATGAAGGGGATCACCGTTGCTCCGTTCCATCCGGACAAGGTTAGAATACAAGATTCTGCTCCTTCTTATCGCCGTGCTGATCGCCGGCTTCGGAACATATGTCGTCACCAGGATTCAGAGCGAGTCCGAAGCGCTCCTCCACCAACACCAGGAAAAAGTCCGGCTCTTCTCGGAGACCATCGTCGGGGGGATCCGTAACGTGATGCTGACAGGGAAATCTCCCCTGACTCACGAGTTCCTAAACGACGCCCGCAGAAACCTGACATTCGGCTCTCTGACGGTCTACGACCGGTTCGGTCGCGAGGTCTTTTTGCGGGAGGGAGAAGGGATCCGGTATGACGTGGAGGACCCCTTGCTGCACCAAACCCTGGAAAAGCGGCAGATGCTCTCAACCATGATGGGGGAGGGGGATCAGGAAGTATTTACAAGGTACGAGCCGCTTTTCAACCATCCGGAGTGTTGGCGTTGTCATGAACGGGAACCGCAGATCCGGGGTGTTTTGCAGCTTGCGTTGGCTCCCGGGGCGATCCGAACGGGCACCGCTTCTGAGGCTACACGCCAAATGGCGAGTGCGATGGGGGAAGTGCTGGCAACGGCGTTCCGTACCATCATGCTCGGCGGCCAGGGGGAACAGATGGATACCCTGACGGCAAAGGCGCGGGGCATCGCCTGGATTTCCCGCATCCAGGTGTATAGCAAGGATGGGTATGTGGCGTTTGGGGAGGAGACCGAAGAGGATGTTTCCGAGCAGGAGATCCTTGCATTGCTACAGACCCATACAAAGGCGCACCACTTTGTGGAGGAGGGGAAAAAGCTTCGTCTCTTCATCCCGCTTCAGAACCAGGAACGATGTCAGGTCTGCCACAGCTCGCGGTTCCCCATGCGCGGATTGATGGTGATCGATTTCAAGATGGATTCGCTCAAAGCGTATGTCCGTGACCCGTCCAAGGTGTTTACCGGAGTTCTGCAGGCAACCACCTTCGAAGGTTTTCGGAGCATTATGCTCGTCGGGAGGGCCAATTCCGTCCGATATTTTATGGACGAGTTGCGTGCGATACCGACTTTTCAGATGCTCCATGTTTTTGATGGGGAAGGGAATGAGCGATTTCTGAATCCTCAGCCGCGGATGCGGTCCCAGCTCGCTTCCTTCGGGGAGAAGAAGGAAAATAAGCCGGTGGAGTTCTTCGAAACGGTGAATGGGGAGGAACATATGGTCCGGTTGACTCCCATCCCGAACGAGGTCCGTTGCTACACGTGCCACGGGAAGAACCATGAATTGCGTGCAGTGGTGGAGGTCTCGGCGTCCCTGAAAACGATCAACGCGGAGATTGCGGCATCGAAGCGGGAGTCCCTCATCGCCGGAGTGGTTACCATTCTTCTGGTGTGGCTCGTGATCCGGGTATTCATGAACTCCGTGGTCGTCTCACCGGTCAAGCTGATCGAAAGTGTCGCATCGAAAGTGGGGGAGGGAGATTTCTCGGTACAGGCGCACGTCGGGTCCCAGGATGAGATCGGCACCCTCGCGAAGCGGATCAACGAGATGATCTTGGGTTTGCGCGAGCGTTTTCATCTTGAGAAATTCGTTTCCCGCGCCGCAGTCGATGCCGTCCGGGGCGCGGACCTTGCCGGGTTGAAGATGGGGGGAGAACGAAAACTTGCCACGGTCTTCTTTTCCGATATCAGGGGGTTCACTTCCTTCTCGGAAAAAGTCGAGCCGGAACGCGTGGTCTCCATGTTGAACGGCATCCTGGCAAGACAGGCGGCCATTGTCCGGCAGCACGGGGGAGATATCGACAAGTTCGTCGGTGACGAGCTGGTGGCGGTCTTTCAGGGGGAGGGAATGGTCCGGCAGGCCCTCAGCGCGGCGTTGGAAATCCAGGAGGCATTGGCGGCATCTCCCGATCTCACGGAATCCGGCGCCATCGCCGTCGGGATCGGCATCAACACCGGTGAAATGATCATGGGGGCGATGGGGAGTCCCGACCGTATGGACTACACGGTGATCGGCGACCATGTCAATCTGGGAGCGCGGCTCTGCAGCTCCGCAAAACCGCGACAGATACTGATATCCGGGGGAACGGCCCGTGAAGTGCTCGAAGACCCCAAGTTCCACTGCGTTCCCCTCGACCCACTCCAGGTGAAGGGGAAGGAAAAACCGGTGCAGGTGTACGAAGTCCGTCGCGGAACCCGTTCGTCTTGAGTTTTCTTCATAGCTGTTCGGTTCTTTTCAACATCCCATCACTCTCATTCTTGCATACAAGGAAGTTAAAACGACATGATGGCTCAACGAAGGCTGTACCGTACGATCGAAAGTTTTGCCTCCGAACATTTCAAGTCCGACAAGGAGATCCTCAAGCACGTTATCAACGAGATCGTCAAGGAGGAGCAGATCGATATCAAGGGGGGGCGGATCTGGCAATACGATCCCGGGACGGATACGTACCGTTTGATACACCAGATCGGCGTGATCCAGCGCCTCGAGACGGGATACACGATTGCGGTGCCGGAGTACCCCACCTTCACGAGGTTAGCGGAACACCGTTCGATCATCGCGAATGAAACCGACAAGTATCTGCGGAAAAAGGGGATCGTCAAATATTCCGCGACCGGGGTTGGAGAGAAAATTCCCTACAAGAAGAATTTCGTCTACCAATACATCCTGGCGTTTAACTCGGATTCCATCGACGAATCGCTCATCTCGGACCTCAATATCATCAGCCTAGCCGTTACAGCGCTGCTCCGGGGGAAACGGGTCGAACAGAAAGCAACGCTGCTCGAAAAGGACCTGGACAAGGCCCGCGAGATTCAACAGAGCATTTTACCCCAGCACGCCTTGTCGTTCCATCATTATGAATTGTACGGAGTTTCAATCCCAGACCGTGTGGTGGGGGGCGATTTCTTCGACTACCTGTTTGCCGATGAGGAAACCGACCGGCTCTCCGTTGTGATCGGGGATGCGGCAAGCAAGGGCTTCAGGGCCGCGGCGCAGGCATTGTACGTCGTCGGCGCGCTCCGGATGGGAATCTCCTACCACAGCAAGATTACCAGGCTGATGTCCCGGCTGAACAGGCTCGTCAACAAGACCTTTTCCGAGGAACAATTTGTTTCCATGTTCTATGCCGAGCTGTCCAACGATACGAAGGGACTGATGCTCTATGCCAATGCCGGACATAACAGTCCGGTCATCTACAGGGCGAACGAGAAGCGGGTGGAGATCCTGAACCCGACGGGGCAGATCCTGGGCCCCTTCCCGGACGAGACCTACAAGGTGGAGAATACCGTGATCGGCAAGGGGGACGTGGTGGTCATGTATACCGACGGCCTCAGTGAGGCGATGACGGGGGACTTTGAGATGTACGGCGAGAAAAGACTTGCAGAGAAGGTGGAAGAGTTGCATCTTTTGAGTGCGGAACAGATTTGCCGGCACGTGCTGGATGATGTGATTCACTTCTCTGCGGGGGGACAAGACGGCGATGACAAAACGATCGTCGTGATCAAGCGGATTAACTGAACGTACTGTCTTTCCATAAGGAGCAAGTATGACCGACCAGAAAAAAATCGGAGTTGTCACCGGCGTTACCAGCGGCACGCTTTCGGCGGTTCTCGACCCCGGGATTACTTCCCTTGCCAAGGAGATCAACGGCAAAGTCTACTTCATCGGCCAGATCGGCACGTACGTCCTTGTCCCGGTCGGCAAACTGATCATTGTCGCGATGGTGTCGGAGTTCAAAAAAGTGGACTTCGCGGAGAACGGCAAGTTCACCCAGCGATGCATTATGGAGTTGAACCTGGTCGGGACGGTGAAGTCTGGCCGGTACGAACGCGGCGTCTCCGTCATCCCGCCGGTGGATTCACCGATCTTCCTCGCAGAGGATGCGGACCTGACCGCGGTCTTCTCCATTTTCCGTAAATACGGTTTCTCCATCGGACAGCTCTCCCTCTTTGAAAAGGAGCGGGCGTATCTGGACCCGAACAAATTCTTCGGAAAGCACCTCGCCGTGCTGGGGTCCAGCGGTGCGGGGAAATCATGCACCGTTTCCTCCCTTCTGCAGAAGGTTGCGGACTTTCCGGACACGAACATCATCATTCTCGACATCCATAACGAGTACCGTGATGCATTTCCCGATAGCTGCAAGTACCTCAACATCGCGGAACTCGAACTCCCCTACTGGCTGATGAACCTGGCCGAATTGCAGGAGACCTTCATCGATGAGCGTGATGAGAATGCCTCGAGCCAGTTGACCGTGTTAAAAGACCTGATCGTCCAATCGAAGAAAGGGAAGAACCCCCAGCTCTCCGATGTCTTGACGGTCGACACCCCCGTGTTTTTCGATCTTTCGGAGGTAAGGGCCAAGATGCAATATCTGGATACGGAGAAGATTTCGGGCGGCGCCCAGGGGGCCAAGGAAGGGCCGTTCTACGGCAAGTTTGCCCGGTTCCTCGTCCGCCTCGATAGCAGGCTGAACGATCCACGGTACGCGTTTATGTTCAAGCCGAAGGTCTACATCCAGTCCGGTTCGTTCCACGAACTTCTGTCACAGATCTTTGGCTCGGAAGGGAGCGCGCAGGTCACCATTATGGATATGAGCGGCATCCCGTTCGATATCGTCAACACCATCGTCTCGTTGATTGCGCGCCTGGCATTTGACTTCAACTTCTGGAATCCGAACAGGAAGGAGTTTCCCATACTCCTGGTGTTCGAAGAGGCGCACAATTACCTCCCCAGCGGCGGAAGCAACACCGGTACCAGCGCCGCGCGGCGAACGGTGGAGCGGATCGCGAAGGAGGGACGGAAGTACGGCGTCAGTTGTATGATCATCAGCCAACGGCCAGCCGAGGTGTCGGAGACGATCCTCTCGCAGTGCAATAATTTCGTGATTCTCCGCCTGACCAATCCGGTCGACCAGAATTACGTCAAGAAGCTGATGTCCGATACCTTCTCCGGCCTGATCGATACGCTTCCCTCGCTCCGACAGGGAGAGGCCCTCGTGATCGGCGAAGCGATTCCCATGCCGTTGCGTGTCCAGATCGATTTTCCGAACCCGGAACCAAACAGCTCGGATATCAAGTTCTATGATAAGTGGAAGCAAAGCGACGCCAAGACCGATATTGCGGAAGTCATCGACAAGTGGTGGAAGCAGATCCGAACCACACACCCTCATGCAGAGGAACCGGCTTAATTGCTCTCCCGGTTTTTTTGCCAAAACCCCGTGTCCAGGTGATCTCGTGGCAAGCAAAAACGTGTTTTCAGCATCTTGCTGACGCTCCTCAAACAAAGGACCACGCTATGAGAATAAGTCACGTTCCCGCCATCCACTCCTCGGAAATTACCCCGGAGGAAACGTACCTCGACCGCCGCCGGTTCATCCAGGCCGCTGCAGCCATGGGGATCGGGATGGCGGCGAGCCAAGCGTTCCCCACCGTCGCCCTCGGGCAGGACCGCTGGCCCCAGGGAAAAAAGGGGCCCTACGATACCGATGAAAAGGTCAACACCTTTAGAGAGATCACCACGTACAACAACTTTTACGAGTTCGGTACGGATAAAGCTGATCCGGTTCAGAATTCCGGACCTTTCAAGCCGAAACCATGGAGCGTGCGGGTCGAGGGAGAGGTGAAAAAGCCGGCATCCTATGCGCTGGAGGACCTGCTCAAGGGGCAAACGCTCGAAGATCGTGTTTACCGGTTTCGATGTGTGGAAGGGTGGTCAATGGTGATCCCGTGGCGGGGCTTTCAGCTTTCCGAACTGATCAAGCGACTGGAGCCGACCTCGAAAGCCAAATATGTCGCGTTTGAGACGGTCATGCGCCCCTCGGAGATGATCGGCCAGCGGCGACCTTACCTGACATGGCCCTATGTCGAGGGTCTTCGCATGGACGAGGCTCTGCATCCCCTGACCCTGATGGTGACCGGCCTGTACGGCAAGGATGTGCCGAATCAGAATGGGGCCCCCTTGCGCCTGATCGTCCCATGGAAATACGGGTTTAAGGGAATCAAATCCATCGTCAAAATCAGGTTCGTCGAAAAAGAACCACCGACAACCTGGAACATCGCTGCTCCGGACGAGTACGGGTTCTACTCCAACGTCAATCCTGATGTGGATCATCCGCGCTGGAGCCAAAAAACCGAACGGCGGATCGGGGAGTTCCTGAAGCGAAAAACTCTGGCGTTCAATGGATACGCGGACCAGGTAGCGCACTTGTATTCCGGCATGGATCTGAAGAGAAACTATTGAGATGACCCAAACGCAGTGGATTTCGCGCGTTTTCAAGCCCCTGGCGTTCCTTCTCTGTTTGCTCCCTCTCGGACTTCTGCTTCTGAACTTCCTCCGTGAAACCTTAAGCGTCAATCCCCTGGACGACATCACCGATGAAACGGGGACCTGGACCCTCCGGTTTCTGATGATTACCCTTGCCATCACCCCCCTTCGGAAGATAACCGGCTGGAATTTCCTGACCCGGTTTCGCCGGATGACGGGACTATTTGCCTTTCTCTATGGCTCCCTGCATTTTTTTACGTACCTCTATTTTGACAAGTTCTTCGAATGGGGGGAAATCGTTGACGATGTGGGGAAGCGGCGGTTCATCCTGGTGGGGTTCACTGCCCTGATGCTCATGGTGCCGCTGGCTGCAACATCGCTGGACGTCATGATCCGGTGGATGGGGGGAAAACGGTGGCGATTGTTACACAGGCTGGTTTACGTCTCCGCGATCTGCGGCGTGGTCCACTACCTTTGGCTCGTCAAAGCTGATACCTCCCGCCCCTTGACCTATGGTGCGATCCTTGCATTTCTCCTGGGGTACCGCCTCTGGGATGCCTTCAGGCCAAAAGCTGCAACGCAAAAAACTGCTGCCGCCGGGAACACGAACCCGGGCTGATTGTTTGGGGTGACACGTGAGGTTCCGGGACGGGTGGCAGAGTCGGACTCCTCTTCATTGTGCAGGGCACGAACGCTTTGCGAAGAGAGTTTTAGTGAAGCGGGGAGGAGAGAGAGGCTTCCATGATTTTCTTTTTCGTTATTGACTCACGCTAAAGAAATTCTTACGTTCTCAAGCCATTCTTCGAATCATTTTCCCAGCACACCGTGCCCTTTTCCATTTTTAATCCGTCGGACCAGCTCAGTCTCGACAGAAAAATTGCTGTTGGGCTTGAACGCATTTCGCAGGCCCTGAAAGCCGCGATCTGGGAGGAAGCCAAACACTCCGGACTGAGCCCGATCCAGATCCAGTTCCTCACCATCCTGAATTTTGAGAAACACACGGCGTGGACGATCGGGGAGCTTGCCACCCGGTGTTCACTTACGCCGGCGACGGTCAGCGACGCAGTCACCAGCCTTGAAAAAAAAGGGCTCGTCGCCCGGAGGAAACGGGGGGACGACCGGCGCACGGTGTACCTGAGTTTGACAGAGGGTGGAAGGAAGACGGCGAGAAAGCTGGGGGGATGGGCCAACGTGCTTCAGGAAGCATCGGCGGGATTGTCGGAGCAGGAGAAAGCGGTCTTTCTGAAAAGCCTGATGATCGTGATGTTGTCGTTACAGCGGGGGGGACATCTCAAGCCTTCTCCTATGTGCACGACATGCAGGTACTTTCGTCCAAACGCCCACCGAAACTCCCGGATGCCCCACCATTGTGCCAAAATCGACATTGCGTTCGGCGATGCCGAATTGCGCGTCGACTGCCCGGAATACAAGGAGAATGCGGTCGGGGAAGTCTGACCGCTCCTAGACGGCAGCCATCACTCTCATCAAACGCTCCGTAATCTCCACTGCGATCGGTTTGATCAGCGGGTTCTCCACGACCTTCATCATCACCATCGGATCGAAAAAACCCACTACGGTCCTTCCCTCTTTTTCATACACGATCACATTACAAGGGAGGAGGAGGCCGATCTGTTCTTCGGCAGTCAATGCCTGAAGCGCGAACGGCGGGTTACATGCGCCCAGGATGGTATAACGAGGGAAGTCGACCTGGAGCTTCTTCTTCAGCGTTTCCCGCACATCGATCGTAGTGAGAACGCCGAATCCTTCCTTCGCGAGTTCCTGGGTGACCTTTTCAATCGCCGCTTCAAATTCCAATGACACCGTTTTGGAGAATCCATACTGCATTATGTGCCTCCTTCATCTTTTGGTTGTTCTTCCCGGGGCCGGCCAGTTCCCCATGCCGCTATGATTCCAAGCAACATTCCGTACCCCGTGCTGGTCCAGGGGTTGCTGGTGATCGGACAGGTTCCGGAGACACAGCCGATGAAATAATAATACGCGAAGCCTCCGGTTGCGCCGATGAGCACGGGGAGGAGACGTTTCGTCCAGCCGATCAGGCGCCGAGTTGTTGGAAGTTCCATTCCCCGATCCCCCCTTGCATGTTGGCCACGATAAAGCCGAGTTTCTTCAACCTGAGCGCGGCGGAGACAGATCTGTTTCCGCGCTGGCAATAACAAATGATCTCTTTGTTCCGGTACTTGTTCAGCGTATCGGATTGCCGGACGATGTTGTGCAGCGGGATGTGCAGCGAGCCCTGAATATGTCCATGCTTCCGTTCCCCGTTCGTGCGCACGTCCAGCAGGATGGCGTCATGGGAATTCTTCAGTTTCTCCCGGACCTCTGTGGGTGAATAGCTTGGGATCGATCGCGCCATCCACATTTTTCGCAAAGTAAACAGCACGATGAGCGCGATGAGCAGGCCAAGAAAGATTTCTCCGTTCATTGGCCCGTCCCGTGCGCGACGGGAAGAAGGTCCGTGTTCCACCGGATCATTCCTCCAAGCATGTTCACCGCATGGAATCCCTTTGCTGTTAGCATGCGTGCCGCTGTTCCACTTCGATTCCCGGAACGACAGTACGCGACGATCGCTTTCTTTTTGTGGGCATCGAGCTCATGCATCCGCTCCTCCAGTTCCTGAAGGGGGATGAGGATCGCCCCCTCGAGGCGCCCGGAACTCCCGCTCCATTCTTGCGGTGTCCGCACATCGAGGAAAAGTACCGAAGTGTCCGACTGCATGAGTGAGTGAGTTTCCTGAACGGTGATGGTACGTGCTCCGCTGTCCTGATCCATGAGACTGAATCCTGCGAGGGTGATAAGAACGAGTGTGAGGAT
>JBBEBV010000181.1:0-4845 GCA_040882165.1 Bacteroidota bacterium | reverse complement strand
ATAGTATTCCTTTTGATAAGTCCTGGTGATAGGATGCAGTGAGGAGAGAAAAGGGGTCAAGACTCTGCTGCCTCCCCTTTTCCGCCGCCGGGGGGTTTCTATCCCTTCAGGAGCTGGCGCAGGACATATTGAAGAATCCCGTCATTCCTGTAATAATCGACCTCATTGGGTGTATCGATCCGTGAGACCACGGGGAAAGTTTTGACCGACCCTTGAGCATCTTTGACCCTCACCATCAATGTTTGTCGCGGGTGCAGTCCCTGGACAATTCCTTCGACAGAGTAGGTTTCGAAACCGGTGAGTCCGAGTGATTGGGCGGTTTGACCATCCTGGAATTGCAGCGGGAGTACCCCCATCCCGACCAGGTTGCTTCTGTGAATTCTTTCGAAGCTCTCCGCAATAACCGCCTTGACTCCCAACAACCGGGGCCCCTTTGCGGCCCAGTCACGGGAGGAACCGGAGCCGTACTCCTTTCCGGCGATGACCACCAGGGGGATCCCCTCTTCTTTATATTTCATGGCAGCATCGTAAATGAAGATCGGGTCCCTGGATGAAGTATGGATTGCCCACGCCCCTTCGGTTCCGGGGGCCATCAGGTTCCGGAGCCTGATATTGGCAAATGTCCCGCGCATCATCACCTCATGGTTACCGCGTCGTGAACCGTACGAGTTGAAGTCCTTCGGATCGACACCGCGGTCCATCAGGTATCGCCCTGCAGGGCTCTTCAGAGAGATGGAACCTGCCGGGGAAATATGGTCTGTTGTCACCGAGTCGCCGAGAACCGCAAGAACCCGGGCACCGGTGATGTCTTTGAGGGCTTGCGGATGTTTGGGGAGATTTTCGAAGAAGGGAGCCGCTTTAATGTATGTCGATGCGTCATCCCACAGGTATTGTGCGCCAGTAGGGGTTGGGAGGGCCCGCCATTCCGGACCCCCATCGAACACATTCGCATATTGCCTGAGGAACATTTCCGATTTGACGCACGCTCGCATGGTTTTCTCGACTTCTTCAGGAGAGGGCCAGATGTCTTTGAGGTACACCGGCTTCCCGTCGCTGCCGGTACCGATCGGATCAGTGAGAAGGTCGGTGTTCATCGTCCCGGCAAGAGCATACGCTACGACGAGCGGGGGGGAGGCGAGGTAGTTGGCCCGGACGTGTGGATTGATGCGTCCTTCAAAGTTTCTGTTGCCGGAGAGGACCGACACCGCGACGAGGTCGTTTTCCTGGACCGCTTTCGCGATTGGTTCGGCAAGTGGTCCGCTGTTGCCGATGCATGTGGTACATCCATACCCGACAAGATTGAAACCGAGTTGATTGAGCGGGCGATCCAGGGATGCCTCTGCAAGATAATCCGTCACCACCTTCGAACCCGGGGCGAGACTGGTCTTCACCCACGGTTTGGAAGCGAGACCGCGCTCGACGGCTTTCTTCGCAAGCAAGCCCGCAGCAACCATGACCGATGGGTTCGAGGTATTCGTGCAACTGGTAATCGCCGCTATCACGATGGATCCGTGCTTCAGGTCAAATTCCGATCCGTTCTTGCGAACGTGGACGGTCTTGAGACAATGGTCGGTGATGGATTGGTCGAGTGTTTCAGCGGCAACGGTTCCCCCTTCGTCGACCCATTGGGCGACTGCCGTACGGTTGATGGTGGCCCCTTTCGCTTCCAGCATATCGACGAGTGAACTGCGGAACGACCGCTTCGAGGAGGAGAGAGCCACGCGATCCTGCGGACGTTTTGGCCCGGCGAGGCTCGGTTCCACCGTGGCAAGATCCATCTCGACGACATCCGTAAAAACAGGTTCGGGAGATCCGTGATGATGGAAGAGCCCTTGTTCTTTACAGTAGGCTTCGGCAAGGGCGACGACTTCGGAACTGCGTCCGGTGAAGCGGAGATAGTTCAATGTCTCCTGATCGACAGGGAAGAAACCCATGGTCGCTCCGTACTCCGGCGCCATGTTCCCAATGGTCGCACGATCGGCAAGACTCAACGCTGCGAGTCCCTCGCCATAAAACTCAACAAACTTGCCGACAACTCCTTTTTTCCTGAGAACCTGGGTAACTGTGAGGACAAGGTCTGTTGCGGTCGCGCCGGGCCGCAGTTTCCCGTACAGCTTGAACCCGACCACTTGCGGGATCAACATCGAGATCGGCTGTCCCAGCATGGCCGCCTCCGCTTCGATCCCGCCGACACCCCAACCGAGAACTCCCAGACCGTTGATCATGGTGGTATGAGAATCGGTCCCGACCAGCGTGTCGGGATACGCAAGCGTTTCAGCGCCGGCCTTGGCTGTAAAGACGGTTTTTGCGAGATACTCGAGGTTGATCTGATGCACAATTCCGGTCCCAGGCGGCACGACGCGAAAGTTCTTGAATCCCTGTTGTCCCCAACGCAGGAACGCGTAGCGCTCCTTGTTCCGGTCGAATTCCTTTTCAACATTGAGCAGGAAGGATGCATCCGTGCCATACTCATCCACCTGAACGGAGTGGTCGATCACCAGGTCGACAGGCTGGAGGGGGTTGATCTTATTCGGGTCTCCTCCCATCTTGATCATGGCATCGCGCATCACGGCAAGGTCAACGACGCAGGGAACACCGGTGAAATCCTGAAGCAGCACCCTGGCCGGCATAAAGGCAATTTCCTTATCCGGCAGGGCCTTCGAATCCCAATGGACAAGAGCTTCAATATCCTCTTTTCTTACGACGCGGCCATCTTCGTGACGAAGCAGGTTTTCCAGGAGAATTTTGAGAGAGATGGGGAGGTGTTGCATCTGCTCAGGATACTTCTCTTCAAGGGGTTTCAGGGAATACGTGGTATACTCCTTACCGCCCACAGACAAGGTCTTCTTGGACTGAAAGCTGTCGGTTGATGCCATGGAGTTCCTCCAACGATAATATTCATCCCCCCCGTGGATCAAGCTGTTGTCCTGATCGGGGGTTGGTGGTCAGAATTTATTCAGCAATATAGGGAAAAAATCTTGAAAAACATCCGGATCCGCATATCTCACGTCGAATCTTGCGGATTTGAATTCAACTTCATACCTTGCAACCACGATCCCGGCGCCAACGCGAGTACTGACCGCCCGCAACTCAAGCGCGTTGCCCACCGGCGTTCCCATCATTTCACTTCACGAAGGAGGGTTCCATGAAGAAACTCGCTGTACTCTGTTTGCTTCCCTTCGCATTCGCGTTGGGCAGGCAGGAGACCGTCATCACCGGAAAACTGCTGGGGCATGACGGAAAACCCATGAAGCAGGCGCACGTCCATTTGCTGAAGCCGGGAACGCCGAAGCCCACGGCAAAAACCCAGGTGGATGCGAAAGGGTCTTTCCGGCTGACGACTTCACACACTGGGTTACTCTTCTTGCAGGGAACCGGAGTGGATCACGCGGAGAACCGCGCAGCGCTCTTGATCCAGGAACCGCAAAACCTCGAGATTGAAATGCGTCTGCGGTCGAACCCTTATCTGATGGAATTCACCGATGTGAAGATCATGGGGGATTTCAACAATTTCAATTTCAACACCGCCAGGCCGATGGAGCGGCAACCGGATGGTACATTCACCGCGGAATTTGAGGTCCAGGAGGGCACGTTCAAATACCAGCTCCTTGGGGTGACACCGGCGGCGCGCAGTGTCAACGGCACGATGTCTGAGGACTTTGTCTACGATGACGGGGGAGACTATCAGTCGGTTGTGACCCCCAGGAACGGAAAAGTCCGTATCATCTTTGACCCGAAGAAAGTGAAGTCCTCTGATGCAAGCGCCGAGATCTTGATCAAGGGCAACCCCCTCCTGACCCGGTTCTCATCAATGATGGTTGATATGACTCACAGGCTGGAAATGTTTAGCGAAGCCCGGGCGGCGCACCAGCAAGCCGGCAAAGACATGAAGACGTTCAGCTATGATTGGTCGAAAGATATCGCGGCGGTCGAGGACCAGATCCGGTCGGAAACTGATCCGACCATCAGGCAGACGCTTCTCCTCAACTACGTCCAGTTGGGAATGTTCGGCGCCAAAGGTCTCGATCCTGCTCTTGCCAGGGAAGCGCTCCAGTCGATTCCATTCGAATCACCCCTCTGGCTTCTCAATCCCAGGCTGATCAAGGTTGCCATAGATTTCTCCGGCCAGCCAGATTCCGGCGATGTGTACTTCGATCGGTTCCTTCAGAGGCAGCCGGACAAGGGGGCGACGGGGGCCTTGTTGTTCAATGAAGCGATGATGGCCCAATTCTCGGGGCAAACTGCAAGGCTGAAGAAGTATTATGACATCCTCGTTACCGAATACCAGGATACACAATATGGCGCCATGGCGAAGCAGCGTCTCAAGCCTGACATCAAAGTCGTCAAGGGGCAAGCCGTTCCGGGCTTTTCCGTGGTCTCGATCGAAAATCCCGGCACAGTCATTTCGTCGGAATCGTTGCGCGGGAAGGTGTATATGCTCGACTTCTGGGCGGTCTGGTGCGGACCATGCATCGCGGAAATGGATAACCTTCACAAGGCCTACGAGAAATTCAAGTCGAAGAATTTTGTGATCCTGAGTCTCTCCTTCGATCCGAAAGTGGAGGATGTTGTGAAGTTCAGGAATGGGAAATGGAAGATGCCATGGCAACACTCCTTTGTCAACGGGGGCTTTGAGAGCGATCTCGCAAAGCAATTTGAAGTGATCGGAATTCCGAAGCCGATCCTGGTCGATAAAAACGGCACCATCGTCGCAACCGACATGGATCTGCGCGGGGAGAACCTCGAGAAGACGCTGGCGAGAGTGCTCGCGAGTACGAACTGAGGGCTGGAACCAGTTTCAAGAGTGTATTGGGGGCAAGCCACAGCCAAAAAGAATAATCCACG
>JBBEBV010000180.1:0-4430 GCA_040882165.1 Bacteroidota bacterium | reverse complement strand
TTCAAAACGCTGACGGGACGCAATCGGGTTACCCGAGGGCCTGCAATGTCCCTTTCAGTTTTTCCGCAGATCTCCGGAATCCTTCCTCCTCTTCCGGACTGATGTTCAGGGTAAGAACCTCTTCGATGCCGTTTGCCCCCACCACGCAGGGAAGGCTGAGACAGATGTCCTTCACGCCATACTGCCCCGTCATCAGGGTCGAGACAGAAAGTACCGACCGGTAGTTGCCAAGGATGGCCTCCACAATCGAAAGAAGCCCGAGTCCGATGGCGTAGTACGTTGCCCCCTTCCGTTTGATAATTTCGTACGCCGCATCACGGACGCTGATGAAGAGCCTGTTCATGTCCTCCTGGTTGTACGGCTTGTTCTGCAACGGGGCGAATTCCCGGAGCCGAACACCGCCGATGTTGGCAAGGCTCCAGATCGGAATCTCGCTGTCCCCGTGCTCGCCGACAATGTAGGCGTGGACGCTCCGTGCATCGACATGATAATATTGCCCGAGAAGGAACCGGAATCGGGAGGTGTCAAGGATCGTCCCGGACCCGATGATACGGGAAGCGGTAAGGTCAACCTCGCCCAGGGAAATGTGTGTAAGAATATCAACGGGGTTGGTCGCGATAAGGATAATCCCGTTGGGATTGTGCCGGACCACCTCCGGAACGATCTCCCTGAAAATCGCGGCGTTGCGTGCCAGCAAGTCGAGTCGCGTCTCGCCCGGTTTCTGGTTGGTCCCCGCGGCAATGACAACGACATTCGACCCGGCGAGATCGGCATACGTTCCGGCTCTGATCTTCATGGGACGGGTAAACGACAGGCCATGATTGAAATCCATCTCCTCGCCGATCGCCTTTTCGGGGTTCACATCGACCAGCACCAACTCCCCGGCAAGCCGCCGGACCATCAACGCAAACGCAAACGACGAACCGACAAACCCTGTCCCGACGACCCCGACTTTTCTTGTTCCCGGATTGTCCATAGTTTTCATCGTTCCTTTCGGTAGTGTGTTTCTTCCCGGATTTATTTTCTCTTGATCGTCCTGCTGGTCGGTTGTGCGTTTCGCGGATCTTCGGGCCAGTAATGCCTGGGGTAGCGAGCACGCATCTGGGTCCGGATCTCCGGATACACCGTCTCCCAGAAGCTCTGCAGGTCCTGCGTAACGGCCAACGGCCGGCGTGCCGGCGATTGCAGGTGAAGCAGCACCGGTGCTTTTCCTCCCGCAACCCGCGGCGTCTCTACCTGGCCGAACAGTTCCTGCAATCGGACTCCAAGCACCGGTTGATTTCCCGAACCGTAGTCAAGCGGAACGCGGGAACCGCTCGGCAACTTCAGGTGGGAGGGGGCCAGGCGCTCGAGTTTCTGAAGCTGGTCGTACGAAAAGCGGGCATTGAGGACAGTGTGAAGGTCGAGTGAAGCCAGGTGGTCCTTCTTCCATTTCCCGTCGAGGAACGGAAGCAGCCACTCTTCGAGGGTTGCCAGGAGTGTTTCCGGGCTCAGGTCGGGCCAACCGGAGCCGGTGAAGCCATTTTTTCGGAGCCATTCGCTTCGGTCAAGGAACGACCGGGTTTCCTTCGTCCACGGAAGCGATTCCAATCCGAGTTGTCGCACCCCCGCTGCAAGTTCCCGGGCAACATTGCTGTGGCTGCGATCGAGAGATCGTTCGGCAAGCACGAGGGCCCCCAGGCGTTCCACCCGCCTGGCGACAACAGCGCCATCGCCCGGGTTCCAGCGAATTTCTTCCTCAACGAGAATGCGGTCCCCAAAAATCCGTTCCAGGGTTTCCTGGTTCACAGGAGCGCCAAGCCGGACGCGCACCTCCGCACCGATTCCATCCACATCCCCGATCGCAAGATATTCCTGCCGGGAGAGTGGACTTGCCGCCGGAACGACCGCGATCGTGCCGGAAGCCATCGTGTATTTGTTCGTGTCGGCACCACGTCGCCGCGCAACCCGCTCCGGATATGCCAGGGCCAGCAGGGTGCCCGGCGATTCGTCAGCATTTTGTGTGTTTTCGATTTCCGCCAGCCGGCGCAACCTCTGCGCCTGCTCGAGAACGCGTGTGCGGGCTCCATTCCGCGCTGTCATGAGAGTATGCCGGCGCGAGGCAAGATCGATCTCTGCTTCATCACGTCCGGCGGAGGGATCTCGCTCCTCTAAAAATGCCGCCAGGTCGCAGGCCTGAGAACCCAGTCCGATTTTTTTTGCTTTGAGAATCATAGCTGAAAGCCGCGGATGAACCGGTAGACCCGCCATCGCACGCCCGGCAGTAGTCAACTTTCCGGAGATATCCAAGGCACCGAGGCTGGTGAGCACTTCACGCGCTTGTAGCAGGTTGGCCCGCGGGGGAGGATCGAGAAAAACCAATCCCTCACCCTGCGGTGATCCCCAAATTTCCAGTTCCAGCGCAAGGGGGGCCAGGTCGGTAGATTTGATCTCCGGCTGTGCATAGTCCGGGAGGTTTGCATGCTCCTGCTCGGTCCAGAGCCGGTAACAGACTCCCGGTTGCAGCCGGCCTGCGCGCCCGCGACGCTGGTCCGCCGACGCCTTGGAAACGGGGACTGTTACCAACCCGCTCATGCCGCGGCGCGGATCGAAGCGGGCAACGCGCACCAGTCCGGAGTCGATCACCACCCGAACTCCCTCAATCGTCAGACTCGTCTCCGCCACATTTGTGGCCAGGATAACCTTCCGTTTTCCCGGCATCGCTGGAGCGAGGGCCGCGGCCTGCGCGGCATAGGGTGCCTCGCCGTACAGTGTGTGTACCGCGACTTCTTCGGGAAAGCTTTGCTCCCAGAGAAGTTGTTCCGCGCGGCGGATCTCCCCGCGTCCCGGGAGGAACACAAGGATATCCCCCTCTTCGATATCGATCGCACGCATAACCACATCCACAATGCGCACAGTGATCGGTTTGTCAGAACCAAAGACAGCGTATCGTGTTTCAACAGGGAACAACCGGCCGGCACTTTCCACGATCGGAGCATCACCCAGCGCGGCGGCGAGCGAAAGTCCGTCGAGTGTTGCGGACATGACCAGTATGCGGAGGTCCGGACGAATGTGGCTCTGAATGTCGAGCGTTAGCGCAAGTCCGAGGTCCGCATGAATGCTTCGCTCATGGAACTCATCAAAAATCACGAGACCGACTCCCGGAAGATCCTGCGCCTGCTGGAGCATGCGCGTGAGGATTCCCTCGGTGACGACCTCGATGCGGGTTCGCCCGCCGACACGCGATTCCCCCCGCATCCGGTATCCGACCGTTTCGCCCACCTCCTCGCCGAGTTGCGCTGCAAGATATTCCGCTGCGCGCCGCGCAGCGAGCCTGCGCGGTTCCAACATAATGATCTTCTCCTCTCCGAGCCACGGCGCTGTGTGCAATGCTATCGGGACCCGCGTGGTCTTTCCGGCTCCCGGCGGAGCGGAAAGGACCACCCTGCGTGATTCCGCCAGGGCCGCATGGAGACGCGGCAGAACTTCATCAATAGGCAGTGGTTGCATGATGCGTTTGATCATGGAGTCCAATATGCAAAAACTCGCGGGAAAGGTCGAGGAGGATTACGCTCTCCCGGGTTCTCTGGAAAAAACACCGGAGAGAACGGGGAGTCTGCCGCAGGAACGGCACGGTCTGTCCCCGGAGTCTTGCATCCGCCGGCATCGTTGTGTATCTTCCTACCCAGTCACCATGATGCCGTTCCCCCGCACAATCGACCATGACGCGGGGTCAGGAGCCGCCCTCAGGTTCGCCATGAATTTGTGGTGTGGCTCGAACTATTTTAGCGGCGCGCGGAACCGTACCCTTCTTTATTCGTCTAAATAGTGCCTTGACAATTACTTACGGAGGATTGAGTGGATATCAAAACCATCAATGAGATGATCGAGCGGGAGAGCGCGTTTGTCGACACTCTCACGGGGGAGGTCGGCAAGACAATCGTCGGACAGAAGTACATGGTCGAGCGCCTCCTGATCGGGTTGTTGTGCAACGGTCACATTCTTCTGGAGGGTGTTCCCGGCCTTGCCAAAACCCTGACGATCAAGAGCCTGGCCGCAGCGATTCGCGCAAAGTTCCAGCGCATCCAGTTCACGCCCGATCTTCTTCCCGCCGACCTCATCGGTACCATGATGTATAATCAAAAGGAGGGTACGTTCTTTACCCGCCGCGGTCCGATCTTCGCGAACTTCATTCTTGCTGACGAGATCAACCGCGCGCCCGCGAAGGTACAAAGCGCGTTGCTGGAGGCGATGCAGGAGCGGCAAATCACGATCGGTGAAGAGACCTTCCCGCTGCAGGAGCCCTTCCTCGTCCTCGCCACGCAGAACCCCATCGAGCAGGAGGGAACATACCCCCTTCCCGAAGCGCAGGTCGACCGCTTCATGCTCAAGGTAAGAATCGGTTACCCGAGCCGCGAGGAAGAGTTGCTCATCATGCGCCAGAATGTGCT
>JBBEBV010000179.1:2012-4459 GCA_040882165.1 Bacteroidota bacterium | reverse complement strand
CGTTTCCACGTCGTGCCGTCCTTCTTGTCCTCCAGCGTTATGCCGATATTCTTCAGACCGTCACGAATGGCATCGGACAGTCCCCAAAGTTTCTGGGCGCGCACCTCTTTCCGTATATCAATGAGGAGTTGAATGAGGCCCCCCTCCATAGCTCCGTTGGAGCTGCCGCCGGTCATGATGGTTTCCGGAATCAACCCGAGAACCTCTCCTCCAAATTCGCGATAAACGTGGTCGATCGCCTGCAGGGATGCGGCGGTATAAAGGGACCCGTCGTTCAAGAGGGTATTGACTTCACGTGAAAGGTCGAACAGGATTGCAATGACCTGAGGCGTATTGAAATCGTCATCCATGGACGCGCTCATCCGCGAAGTAAACGATTCAAGATCGATCGACGCGGTTGCGTTTCGCGTTTCGGTTCCGGCCCTGGCCAACTCAGCCCGGAGATTCCGGACGGTGTTGAGCAGTTTTTCCAATCCAACGCTCGCTCCCTGCAACGCCTCGTCGCTGAAATCGAGGGGACTCCGGTAGTGGCTTTGGAGGATAAAAAAGCGAAGGACGAGCGGGTCGAATTTCCTGAAGGCATCCTTCAGCGTGACGAAGTTCCCAAGGGACTTGGACATTTTCTGTCCATTGACCGTCACAAGGTTATTGTGGATCCAATAGGTAGCAAAGGCATGTCCGGTGGCGCACTCGCTCTGCGCGATCTCGCACTCGTGATGCGGGAACTGATTATCCAATCCCCCGCCATGAATATCGAACCGTTCCCCCAGGTACTTCATCGACATGGCGGAGCATTCGATGTGCCAGCCTGGGAAGCCTTCGCCCCACGGACTCGGCCAGCGCATGATGTGTTCCGCGTCAGCCTTTTTCCAGAGAGCAAAGTCCTGCGGAGTTCGCTTCTCAGAACGAGTTTCCACCCGCGTCCCCTCCAGCATCTCCTCCACGGACCGTCCGGAAAGCTTGCCGTACTCTTTGTACTTCCGCACATCGAAATAGACAGATCCGTTGACCTCGTAGGCGAATCCTTTTTCCAGCAATCGCTTCACCAACTCGATCTGTTCGATGATATGTCCCGTGGCTCTTGGGGAGATATCCGGACGGAGCACACCGAGGGCATCCATGTCCTCAAAATAGCTCTGCGTGATCGTCTCAGCGATCTGCATCGGATGCACTTTGTCGATCTTCGATTGTTTCAACATCCGGTCTTCGCCGTCGTCCAGCAGGTGGCCGACATCGGTGATGTTCTGGACATAGAGAACTTTGAACCCGAGAAAACGGAGGTACCGGACGATGATGTCGAAGGAGACGTAGCTCTTGGCATGTCCAACATGGGAGTGGCTGTAGACCGTCGGTCCGCAGACATACATTCCCACAACGCCTTCGTGAAGAGGCTTGAACTCTTCTTTTTGACGGGACAACGTATTATAAATGCTCAACGCCATCTGCTTACTGTTCACTTCTTATTTTTTCATTTTTAATTTTTACTTTTTAATTTCTAATGGTTTGCTTTTTCCCTTCTAACTTCTCCACCACAATGTAGGCGTTGATAACTCCGAGAAATCTGCATAGGGTTCTTCCGCTCGATATTGCTTTGCTTCAAGAAACGATCTTTTGATCTTCGCAGAGTGGTTTCTCCTTTACCACCTTCTCACCCACCATCACAATGATTTTGCCGTCTTTGCCGAACACAATCGGTAATCCGAGTTTCCTCTTACGGTCGAGTTCTTCCTGAATAGCGGCTTTGGCGGCAAGAAATATCTTATCGGCGCTATATTCCCCCTCAGGCTCGCGAATTTGGCCTTTCATAATCCCTTCCATCCTTTCAGGCAGCAGCGTCACAAAATCGCCTCCCACGTTTTTATACCCCACGAGACCAAGTTCTGGATAGGTGTTGTCGAAAATTCTCCACGCATCTGCAAGCGGTAGATACAGATTGCGAAAATTTTCGACACTTCTTCCATACCGTCGTTCAATCACCTCTTCCGGTATCCGATGACCACCCTGCTTGGCGCGTTCCCCAATTCGCTCCTTGGCGAGCTCTGCACTCCCAATCCAGACATAAGTCAGGTTAACCTTGTATCCGTCTTCCTTACACTCTTTCAAGAAAGGAACAAACGTCCGCGATGCCAACGTAGACTCAAACGCGAAATCCTTTTTCTGCGATCTGAGCCCAATCAGCCGCTCCAACATCAAACGACCTGCCGCAAATGCTACAGACTCTACATTGAACGCAGAAAGCCCTTGAGCGATAAAATCAGCATTCACAAACTCCCGGGAGGGGAGAATATCAGGGAATAACTTGAGCGCAACGGTTGTCTTTCCTGCTCCGTTCGGACCCCCGATGATATAGACATTTGGCATTCACTACTCCACATTTTCTGCTGCTCGCCACTCTGCGCCTGCCGCTTTTTGCTTTTGTTCAACTCACTTTTTTCATTTTTAATTTT
>JBBEBV010000179.1:0-1912 GCA_040882165.1 Bacteroidota bacterium | reverse complement strand
ATTTTTAATTTTTAATTGTCACTTCAGCCCCATCAACTCCCTCGCCCCCTCCAGCCCTGCTTCCGTTATCTCCGTTCCGCTCATCAGCTTCGCCACTTCTTCCACGCGCTCATCCAGATCGAGTTTCCGCAGGCGTGTCATGGTACGCTTTTCTTTTTCCACTTTCTCCACCACAAAGTGCGTATCGGCAAGTCCGGCAATTTGCGGGAGGTGCGTGATCGCGATAACCTGGTGGAGCTGGGAGAGATTCTTCATGCTCTTACCGACCGATTGCGCGATGCGTCCGCTCACACCGACATCGATTTCGTCGAAGATCAGCAACGGGAGGCGCTCGGATCGTGCCAGGATCGTCTTCAAGGCGAGCATAACCCTTGAAACCTCTCCTCCGGAGGCGACCTTCGCGAGCGGTTTCGGATCCTCCCCCATATTCGTCGAAAGATGGAACTCGACAAAGTCCATGCCCTTTTGTGTGGCTTCGTAGAGCTCCCGGCCGAGTTTCACGAACGCTCGTTCATGGGCGCCATTTGTTTTGCCCATGGCTCTCTGCTCGATCCTGACGTCAAACCGGGCGTTGGCGATGCCGAGTCTGGCGAGCTCGGCCACAACCGACTTCCCGACCTTCCCCACCAATTCCTGGCGTTTCGCCGAGAGCCGCTCGGCTGCTGTCGAACAAACCTTGCGTGCGCGCTCGATCCGGTCATTGAGTTTCCGGATCTCCTCTTCAAAATTTTCCGCCAGGGCGAACTCCGCCCCGATCTTCTCCCGGTGGCTGAGAATCGCATCGATCGAACCGCCGTATTTCTTTTTCAACATGGCGAGCCTCCCCAGCCGCTCACGGATTTCTTCCAGCCGTTCCGGGTTAAACTCGACTTTGGAATTGTAGCTTTGGATGAACTTCGCGACCTCTCCGATCATAGCGACCGCAGAAGCACATTCGTTTTTCATCTCCTCGAATGACCGGTCGATCCCGCTGAGGTCCTCCAACTGGTTCCGGGCGCGGACAAGCTGGTCGTACACGGCCTGATCGCCTTCATAGAGCATCTGGTGAAGTTGTGAGGTCGCTTCGAACAGTTTCTCGGAGTTTTCGAGGATCTTCAGCTCGGACTCCAGCGCGTCCTCCTCCCCGGCCTGCGGCATGACCACATCGATCTCCTGAATCTGAAATTCGTAGAGATCGCGCTTCTCCCGGAGCTGGCGTTCCTTCGCCTGAAGTTCCTCCAGCTCCCTGAACAAGTTCCCCAGCACTTCGTAGGCATTCCCGTATTCCGTCCGCAATCCTTCCAATCCGCCGAAGTCATCCAACAGGTCGATGTGCGTCTCCGACCTCAGCAGCGACTGGTGTTCGTGCTGGCCGTGGAGGTCCACAAGCACATCGCCTATGGATTGAAGGAGGCCGAGCGTCACCGGTGTATCATTGACGAAGCAGCGGCTTTGTCCCTTGGCAGAAACTTCGCGGCGAAGGATGAGGTCTTCGAGCAGATCAATTTCGTTCTCCCGAAGAAGCTGTCTGACCGTTGTGTTCCCCGACGCTCCCAGGATCGCTTCGACGATGGCTTTGTCGCTCCCCTTCCGGACGACGTCCGGGCTGGCCCGTTCCCCCAACACAAGACTCAACGCATCGATAAGGATTGATTTTCCGGCTCCGGTTTCCCCCGTGATAATGTTGAGGCCGGGTTCGAAGGCGATTTCAATTCCCTCGATAAGAGCGTAGTTTTTAATTGTCAGGGTTTTGAGCATGGGGTGATGGTTCGAATGGCTCAAATGTACCGAAAAAAACCGGAAATTCGTAACTGCTCAGCTATTAAACCACGGATGGCACACCGATTGGCACCGATATCGGTGTTCAGCCGTGTGTCATTGGAAGTGAAAAGTAACTGCTTCTGTAAATGCTCAGCATGAAAGAGTGACCCAC
>JBBEBV010000178.1:0-4488 GCA_040882165.1 Bacteroidota bacterium | reverse complement strand
TTCTCAAACCATCCTTACGAATGAAAAAGGGAGAATTGTTGAGGTCCTGTCAATTCTCATGCTGAGCAGCGATAGGATATTGCTGATTGGTCAGTCAAACGAGGGAGACCGACTCCGGGCATGGCTGGACAAATTCATCATTATGGAAGATGTGAGGGCGATCTTACTGAACAATGCCTACAAACATTTCATTTTTTACAGGAGCGACGTTTCACAGAAAAATGCTCAAAAACGTGGCGGGAGCACGGCTGGAGAGGACTGGTACAGTCTGAAAAAGTCTCTCGACCTTCCTACGGACACCCTCGCGTTTGATGAGCAGTGGGGTGAGGTCAGGATCTTTCATCTCCTTGTTAATCGCACTCAGGAGAAGAGCCTGAAGTTACCTGGTCGGTATTCGGGTTCCGCACAGATCCAGTATGAGAGATATCGTTTGGTTCATGGGATTCCCGTAAGTCCAAATGAATTATCGGATTCATACAATCCTCTTGAGGCGAATCTTGGGGGACTTGTCAGTTGGACAAAAGGGTGCTATATCGGCCAGGAAGTGATTGCGAGGCTCGATACCTATAAGAAGGTCCAGAAACATCTTGTCAGGGTTCAGCTTGGAGAACAACCAGCCTCTCTCCCGGTAAAGTTGATGGATAAAGAGCGTGAGGCAGGAGTGATCACCAGCGCTGTGACTCTTGAAGACGGACGATCTGTCGGGCTGGCGTACATCGGTGCGAACTCTTTGTCGGGGAGCGAGTTCTTTTTTGAGCGAGCTGGGCGGAGTGTCAAAGTTGAACGAAGCAGAGAATAATGCTGTGTGCACATTCTGTGGTTAACTCAATTTAGACTGTCAGTTAAGTTCTTATCCTGACGAGAGAAAGAATCTCATGGCTAAACTTAAAACGAGGGCTCCCAAGGCATACAACAACACGGAATTCCTGAACAGTCCCGATGCCAGAACGATCCGGTTGATTTCGGAGTTTCTGGAGCCGATGCGTAGATTCCGACAGAATAACGTTCGGGACACCATTGTTTTCTTCGGTTCTGCGAGGATACGGTCAAAGCGGGAAGCAACCAGAAATCTTAAAGACATCAAGAAACGGCTTGGTTCCGTGGCCCGGATTAGTCCGAAGATGCGCCAGCAGCTCAAAGGAGCGGAAATTGAACGCGAAATGTCAAGGTATTATGAGGATGCCGTTGCACTTTCAGGAAAGCTGACCCGTTGGTCTAAGAAACTCTTTCACCAGAACCGTTTCGTCGTATGCTCCGGCGGTGGTCCCGGGATCATGGAAGCGGCAAACAAAGGGGCAACATTAGCAAAAGGGAGGTCGATCGGTCTCAATATCAGCCTCCCGTTTGAGCAGAGTCCCAACTCCTTTATTTCAGACGAACTCAATTTTGAGTTCCATTACTTTTTTATGAGAAAATTCTGGTTTGTGTACCTGGCCAAAGCACTTATTGTTTTTCCAGGTGGTTTCGGGACATTGGATGAGATGATGGAGGTTCTCACTCTTGTCCAAACCAGAAAACTGCGAAAAAAGATTGTGGTGGTTCTTTATGGAAAAGAGTTCTGGGATCAGGTCATTAATCTGGAAGCCATGGTCCGAATGAGGGTGATAAGTCCGGAGGATTATAAGCTTTTCAAATTCGCTGATACCCCTGATGAGGCATTCAACTATCTTGTGAAGGAGCTCCGGGCTATCTACCCAAATGAAACCAGTGAGCAGGAGTCCAGTATTCCCTGAACTTGTTTGTTGTAGCTCATGAGATAAATCGCTATATTTGAAGTAATAATTTCGTCCCATCTCATCGAACCGTAGAGGCTCGATGAACTGTTCTTTGGGGGTGACTTGGCTTCGACGGGGATGAGGAAGCTCAAGACTGCGTACCGTGGTCTCCGTGTCCACGTTAAACAAGCGGTACACTATCAAGTGCCAACTACAACTACGCACTGGCTGCTTAATTAATTAGGCAACCCGTTCTTCTTGCGCTTTACCCGTCGGGAGCATAAAGAACGTCGCCTTAGACGGGATAGTCAGGATCCGTTCTCAGGGGGTCCTGATGAATCCGCCCGCAAGGCGGTACACCTGGGATAGCGTGCGGCCAATCCTGCCTGCCGGAGTTTCCGCATGCGAACCTTAAAAGGTAGGCTAGGTACGTAGAAGTTTTGAAGTTCTTCTCTTCGGACCGGGGTTCGACTCCCCGCACCTCCACTCCAATCAACACTCCGCCACCTCAGGCGGATGTCGTCGCGCTACAACCTGCTTCCACCTGAAAACACATGCAATCCACCATTCTCCTGGTCGATGACGAAAAAGACATCCTCGAGCTGCTGACCTATAACCTTGTCAAGGAAGGCTACACGGTTCTGACCGCTCACAACGGGAAGGAAGCCTTGAAGTTGGTCCGTCAGCATCCTGACCTGGTTGTGCTCGATGTTATGATGCCCGAAATGGATGGTTGGGAGGTCTGCAAGGCGATTCGGCGCGACCCGGCGCACGCTGCGTTGCCGATCATGTTCCTGACGGCGCGTGACAGCGAGATTGATGAAGTTGTCGGTCTCGAACTGGGGGCGGACGACTATATCACGAAGCCGGTGAAGGTTAGGACATTCATCGCGCGGGTGAAAAGGATCTTGCGGAACCACAAACAGGTGATGGAAGGGCCGGCAGCTGGCATCATCAAGGTTGGGGAGATGGAGATTCACGCCGACAATTACGTCGTGAAGTTAGGGGAGAAAGAGCTTTCCCTTCCCAAAAAGGAATTTGAAGTGCTGTTGTTTCTTGTCCGGCATCCGGACCGTGTGATCAGCCGTGAGACCTTGCTGAACGAAATCTGGGGCCAGGATGTTTACGTGATCGATCGGACGGTGGACGTGCATATCCGGAAAATCCGTGAGAAGCTGGGGCGGTACGCCTCCCATATCGATACCGTCAAAGGAGTCGGTTACCGGTTCAAGAAGGACCTCTGATGCGGACGATCCAGTCGAAAATCACCTTTACCTACCTGCTTCTTTCCATTTTGGTTGTGATTCTTCTCGGTCTGTTTCTCAGCTTTGAGATTGAACGGTATTTCAGCGACCGCACCCTGGCACAACTTCAACTCCAAACCGGAGTCATCCACGCCCTCATCAAAGATTCCACGCCGGAAAGGGGCGTCTCCGCGTTCAGTGCGGCGCAACTCCGGATTTTGTCCTCCTCTTCCGCGCTCAGGATTACGCTGATTGACAAAGACGGAAGGGTCGTTTTCGAATCCGGTCTTCCCGATTCGTTGCTCGCGACCGTCGAGAACCATGGCACCCGCCCGGAGGTGATGGAGGCGCGCGATCGCGGAATCGGTACCAATACACGTCACAGCGTCACCACGAACGAAGATCTGCTTTACCTCGCGCGCGCTGTCGATCCCACCACATTTCAACAATCACTCTTCCCGAATCTGCAGTATATTCGTGTAGGCATAAGTTTGCACGAAGTTGACAAAGCCATCTTCGAGATCAGGCTCAAGATCGCGCTTGCCGCAATCATCGTTCTGCTCGTTGTTGGCCTGACGAGCTTCCTGATCGCAAGGAAAGTCTCAAAACCGATTGTAGAGATTAGCGCCATTATCCGTGACATTAAAGCAGGGAACCTCGACCGGAAACTTCCGGTCCGCAGCGAGGACGAGATCGGCCGACTCGCGGAATTGATCAACGAGATGACCGACAAGCTTCAGGCGGACATCGAACAATTAAAGAAACTGGAGCGTATTCGGACGGAGTTCCTGGGAAACGTCTCCCATGAGCTCCGAACCCCGATTTTTTCGATGCGTGGATTCCTGGAGACCCTGCTCGAAGGGGCGATCGACGACAAGACGGTGAACAGGAAATTCCTGCAGAAAGCCTATCAGCATGCAGGGCAACTCGATACACTCCTGATGGATCTCATCGAAATCTCACGGATTGAGTCGGGGGAAATGAAAATGAGCTTCCGGTATTTCAACGTCGCGGGTCTGCTTCAGCAGCTTGCGGCAGACGTTGCAGACGAGGTCCGGAAGAAAAGGCAGTCCATCGTCGTACAGGTTCCCGCGCCTGAAATGATGGTTTTCGGAGACAAGGATCGCTTGCGGCAGGCCATCTCGAACCTGATCGACAATGCCATCAAATATAGCCCTGAAGGAAGCACGATTCAGCTCGAGGCCATGGAACGAGACTCGTTGGTGAGTGTTCGAGTCAGCGACACGGGACCAGGGATAGAAGCGGAACACCTTCCAAGGATTTTTGAACGATTTTATAGGGTTGATAAGAACCGGTCGCGGGAAGTGGGAGGGACGGGTTTGGGCCTCGCGATCGTCAAGCATATCATCGAAGCGCACGGGAGCAGAATTGTCGTGAGCAGTGAAGTGGGGAAGGGGACAATATTCTCGTTTGATTTGAAGAAGTAATCTTCTGCCTCACGATGTTCCACCTGATGTCCCGAAACGAGCACATCGGCGCATTGAGAGGAATGCGCCGATAGCCATCTT
>JBBEBV010000177.1:0-4504 GCA_040882165.1 Bacteroidota bacterium | reverse complement strand
AAGAGAGGCCGGACTCCCCATCCGGCCTTTCTTTTTTTCCCCTTCCCTTCGTTCACACCCCACGTACAATGAGAAAGCCGGACAATCGTCCGGCTTTCTCTGTACTTTTCTTGATGGAACGTGAGCGAGGTTATTCCGCCTTCAATAACACACGCGCACCATCCCGCAGGATTGCCTGAATCTTTCCTCCATCATGGTCTGCCGTCGTCCCATCAATTTGTGTCACGCCGCACACGACCCATCCGTTTGTCGATTGGGATACGACCTCCTGCAGTGTTGCCGAGGGGATCGTGTAGGTTCCGGGATTCGTTTCAAGTTTGATGATGACATGCTTCGCCATCTCCAACTCACCCACTCCTGCACCGAGATTCCCCGGACCGTGGGGACCTCGCCTTGCATCGCCGCCCCCTTGGCCACCGCCTCCGCGCGGACCGCGAATCCCCATTTCGTCACCGGACTTTTGACCGCGTGCGGGACCAAGAACGATAGCAACACCTTGATTTTGCTTCCCGCCGCTCCACACCAGCGTAAGATCGCCCGAAGCTCCAATCACTTGTTCATGGGTGTGACTCGTGATACCAAGCAATGCAGCCGGAGTCGTTACGGAGATCTTCGCTGCGCTGAAGTCCGCCGACCCTGATGCTGAAAATTCATACACGGTGGTAGGAACAAAATCGAGAAGAATGGATGCTTCATCCCGGGGCCGGCTTCGGAGAGTATACACCACTCCTCCCTTGGGTGACGCGTGCTTTTTCAGTTCGACACTGTTTCCCGCATAGGCCAGTGTTACGGTACCCAGGTCGATACTGCTTCTCAGGATAGGCCGAAGATTAGTATCGCGCTCACCGATGCCAACGGCCATCGCGTTGCCAACCAGTGTGTTCGTTTGCGCGCCTGGATGAAACCGTTCCTGCCAACCCAGGGAAAACAATGCCCTGGTTCCATCGAGCACGACGCCGTCCGAAGTCAACGATTCGACACCGGAGTTGACACTCGCTACAGCATTCGTTGCTTCCATCAAAGCCCGGTCATCTACGGGGCCGCTTGCATCTGAACAGCCTGCAACGACTCCCATCAAGACGAGACCGACAACAAGAACTCTCCAACTCCACTTGTTCTTCATGACAGCACTCCTTTTCAATGAATGGTTTACGTTGGTTGTGTTAAGCATCTATCGCACTGCCAAATCTGCAAGCTGAACAGAAAACCAGAAATTGACCGGCTCCACTCTTCCCTCACCGGCTGGTCCGCCGGCAGGCATGCGGCCACCTCCTCTTACTCCCCCCCGCCCTCCACCGGGTCGCCCCCTTCCACCGTCACTCCCCGGGACTCCCATCCCGGCTCCTCCGGGCCTCCCCTGAAACCCGGATCCGAGTTCGACGCCAAACCCGATTGTCTCTCCCGCCCTGGTCTCGAGAGCGTACGGATGCTCCAAAGAGTACCGCAAAGGAATTTTTGCTTCGTAGATAAACCCCTCGCGGGATGAACGCAGTTCCACCTCCACCCCCTTCCCGGCCACTGTTCCCACACGCTGTCGATCCCTTTCATCAGGACCGAGGAATTCAAACTCGCGCAACAACGGCCGCGAATAACGACCGGACGAATCCGGATCGGGATCGCTACGTCGACCACGCGGGAGCACATCCATTCCCCGTTCCATCATCCCGATTGGGTAGCGTAGACCGAAGGTCTCCCTTTCGCCCCCGTTCGGGTCGAACCAGAGGGTCAATCCCCGCATGAAAATCCCGCGGGCTAGCTCGGTGTCTGTTGCAAAGAGCGCTACATAGAGGAAGTCGTTATCGTTGGTAATACCCACACGAATGTTCTTCTCCTCCACGAATACCGTTGAATCCGCCCAGTCGCTCAAGTCGGCATCGACGCGGATCGACTTCTCGTTCCACCTGCTTGCGAACTGCGTCGTGCCGCACCCTTCAAAGATCGTTCCGAAGAGCAGAACACTGATAAACAATCTGACCGGGCGTGATTCAATGGTGTGTTTCATTGCTGCTTCCCTGCAATCCTTTCTTGAGGTATGCTCAGAATTCGCGTCGTTGCCGCATCCCACGCATCATACCTTGACCACCCTGCATCGGGCCACCGAATCCCCCACGGCGGAATTGGCCACCCTGCGGGCCGGCCAGGATGTGACGATCAAACTGCTTTCGCTGTTCGGGCGTCAGCAGATCCCGTACTGCACGTTGGTGCCCAATCCGCTTCGACATCATTTCGGATGTCAGCTTGGAAATCTCCGACTGGATCCCCTTCACCTTGCCCGCATCGTACTTATCAGTGGTGATTTCAAGCTTCAGGTCTGCCTGGAGTTTCTGAAGTTGTGCATGGACGGCTATTGCCTCACGCTGATGCTGGGTCATCAAGTCCTCAACCTTCGCACGTTGCTCGTCTGTGAGATCGAGGCCCCCCATCATGGCGCCGCCACGCGGTCCCTGCATCTGCCCACTCTGCATCATCGGTCCACCCTCCATTCTTCGACCCATTCCCGGGCCCTGCTGCGCGACGAGAGTCCCCGTCATCAGTACAGCGCTGATCGCGATTGCGATCGATGTTATTCGTTTCATGATTGTTTCTCCTGAATGATATGTGAAGTGGAACATTGAGTTATCGTAATGAATCCGGACCTCTGAACCCCGGCCCGCGCCGTCCTCCAAACGGCCCTCCCCCCATCGGACCACCCGGGCCGGGCCCCGGTCGTGCCTGCGTAATGGCCCCGTAGAACATTCGCTGCTGTTCAGGGGTGAGAAACGACTTGGCCTTGATCAGATTTTGGGTCGCTCGCCGGCTCATTTCGAGGCGGAGGGCGGCAAGCTGTCGCAAGTTTCCATCGACTGCTTCCATCGGCACGCTTTCGTGCTGCATCAGTTCGAACGTTTGGTCCTCCAACGAGCGGATCATCTGGTGAATTTCCCCCGTCTCCTCATGAAACGCCTGGAAGAGTTCCATCATCCGTTGCCGCTGCTCCGCACTGAGTTGCATCATCGGCGACTCTCCGCGCCCGAACATCGGTCCCCCCATCCCCCCCGGCTGGAATCCCATTCCTCCATCCGGCGGCGAGGTGTACCGTTGATAGAGATAGGTCCCGATGGAGGCAAGATTGACGACGATCAGGAACAGGAGCACACCGACCAGTACTTTTGTTTTCATTGATCGTTCCTCCCGTCGGGTTCGATGACGGACGTCCAGGACGTCGCGAACCCTTCCTGCGATATCGCCTCGTAGTAAGAGGAGAGAACCTCATCACTCCCCTGCGGATACTGGTGCGACGGAGCCAGACCATCCCCAAGATAGATGCCGAGTGTGACGGCTCCCATCAGCAGAGCCGCTGCAAATGATACGCGCGTCGCTGCGAGAAGTGGATGGCGTACATCTTTTCTTCTTCGCTCCCCGACAAGCGCAGCAACGCGGGTCGGAAGGAACGGATCGGGCTCAAGTTGCGGAAGTTCGAACCTCCCCTTGGGGCTGAGCACAGCCGAGAGCTGTTCGTAGTATTGCCTGCAATTGGAGCAGCCGGCCAAGTGCCCTTCCACGGACAACCTCTCCTCGTCGGCAAGCTTCCCTTCCGAATAACGGAGAAACAACGATTTCATTTGATGATGGTTCATTTTCGACCTTTTCGGGTTCTTACAGGGTTAGACAGCCCCAAAGACAAAAACTTGCAAAGAAGCTCAAAGATCTTTCAACCATGGTTCCAATTTTCCGATCAGCATCCTTTTGGCCCTGTGGATGCGTGTTTCCACAGCGCTCAGACTTACATCGAGCGCCTTCGCAATCTCCTGGTAGCTCATTTCCTCAAAGCGGTGGAACAAAAAGGGGATCCGGTACTTTGGGGGGAGGGACTCAAGGGCGCTCCGGACTATCCGATCGCGCTCGGTCTGCTCGAGAATCGCGTCGGGAGAGGATGACGACGAGGGAGAAGGAATTTCCACAAGATCCCCATCTTCCCTGATCACATCAAGAAGGTTTCTATCGAGAAAACCCAGAAGTCGACGTCTTTTCTCACGCTTGAGAAAATTGAGGGTGTGGTTGAGCGCGATACGGTGGATCCATGTGTAGATCTGCGACTCACCGCGAAAATCTTCGAGGTTCTCGTACACCTTGATGAACACTTCCTGCGTCAGGTCGCGGGCTGTTTCCTCGTTCAGGACGAGATGGTGGATAAGTGTGAGGATGCGAGGGGAATGGTCGCGGTAGAGGTCCGCGAACGAGGTAGCATCCGAAGAGGAGGCCGGTTTCAGCGCGATATCGGTTGGCGGAGTGTCCGCCCGCACGTTCTTCTTCTTCTGCAATCGGGTTTTATCCTGTTTACGCTATCTTGATTAGACAACCGATCCGGTGTTTTTCTTGCACCATCGCGGAATTCATACACAAAGTGCTTGTAGGGATTAGATGCAGCCAAACCGAAATAGTTAAACGGGGGGGAGAGAGATTTGCACGAGTCCCCAGATTCAGCTACATTAGGCAACATTTTCCTGAATTTGACATTCCATCA